>CP064958.1:0-300000 GCA_016699085.1 Candidatus Nomurabacteria bacterium
GTAACATTACCGATTGCCATTTTGACATTTTCAGCAGTCTTCTCGCCGATCAAAAGTTTAAACTCATCTTTCAAATAGGTAATAATGTCATTATTCAATTTATCTCCGGCGATTTTCAAATTCTTGCTTCTGACGATACCCCCGAGAGAAATAACTGCAATATCAGTCGTCCCGCCACCAATATCAATAATCATCGAACCAATCGGCTCTTTGATCGGTAGTCGTATACCTATTGCTGCTGCCATGGGCTCTTCAATAATATGCACTTCACGTGCTCCTGCACTTTTCGCTGCATCATAGACTGCACGGATTTCAACATTAGTAACCCCCGACGGCACACCGATCACAACGCGTGGTCGAAGAAATTTCTTGGAAATTTTTTCTGCCTTGCCAATAAGATAGGCAAGCATTTCTTCGGTGACTTCAAAGTCTGATATGACTCCTTCAACGAGTGGTCGGATAGCTTTGATATGCCCAGGTGTTCGACCAATCATATCTTTGGCTTCGGTACCAACAGCAACAATACGATCAGTCTTGGTATTAAGCGCAACAACAGATGGCTCGTTGATAACGATGCCATGCCCTTTCAAATACACCAAGGTGTTCGCTGTACCCAAGTCGATACCGATATCGTTAGAAAAAGTTTTGTAAAATTTATCGAACATGGGAAAAGCTCTAAACTTTTGATTTTAGTTTGCTAAGCAATTCTTCTACCTTCATCATCTCACCTTTTTCTTCATTGCGTTTTTTCACTTCAATAACACCTTCCTTCATATTACGCTCTGAAATAACGAGCCGATATGGCATACCGAGGAGGTCCGCATCAGCAAATTTCTCACCGTTATTGACTCCATTACGGTCATCAAAAAGGACTTCGATATTTTCTTTCATCAAGATTTCATAAACCTTTTCTGCTTCCTGTTTAACTTCTTCTCTCTCACCTAGCGCGAGCAAGTGTACTTGGAATGGGGCTACACTTTCAGGCCACATGAGTCCGTTGTCATCAGAAAATATTTCTGCTAGTACTCCCATTGTTCGACTGACTCCAATACCATAACAGCCTGAAATAATTGACTTCTTTTTGCCATCTTCGTCAGTAAAATATACCCCCAGCGCATCTGTGTACTTACTTTCGAGAGGAAAAATATTACCGACTTCAATTGCCCTTTTTTCTACTAGTTTTGACTTATCGAGCCCTAGTTTTATCAAATTTTCATCCGTATATATTTCTTTGTTGACTGCAATATTCTTTTCTTCGTCAAGATAGATAGTGTCCTCACCGATCCCTGATACAGTCTGGAATTCATCACTGAACTTTTTTGTAAAAATACCTCCGTCTGCATGCGTACGATAGGTAATATGTCCAATACCCAGACGCTTATAGACACGATGATATGCCTGTGCGACTTCTTCATATATTTTCACATGCTCTTCCTCAGTACGAGCAAAAGAATACATGTCCTTCATTATAAATTCTCTGCCTCGCAATATGCCACTCTTTGCGCGAAGTTCGTTTCGAAATTTGTTTTGAATTTGATACACCGATATCGGGAGATCACGGTAGGAAGATACATAGTTGCTCAAGGCATCAACGATAGGTTCTTCGTGTGTTAATCCAACACCAAGCTCTTCTCCACTTTTTAGTTTTGTCTTAAACCAATTATCAACTTTAGTATCGTCCCAACGATCTGTCTTTTCCCAAATATCGCGTGGTTGCAACGTGGTCATATACACCTCCTGCCCACCAATAGCATTCATTTCTTCACGAATTATTCCTTTAATTTTTTCGATTACTCTTACACCGAGTGGCAAAAACGCATACACACCAGCCATTTCTTTATGAATAAAACCGCCCCGAATGAGAAGTTCTGCGTTCTTAGAAATCTCGTCCGCAGGGCTTTCTTTTTGAGTTTTTGTAAATAATTGAGATTGTCTCATGGCATTGATACTACAGGAAAACCCTTGTTTTTACAAATAAAAAACCTGCCGGAAAATTGGCAGGTTATAAAAATAAATTCATTTTGGACTGGGACTTGCGACCCATACAGTACGGCTTGGGAATTCGGTAGAAGTTGAAGTTTTTATTTCATGATCACCTGTTACTAATAATAAGACTTTATTCAATCCAGGTATCCTATTGTTTAGTGACACAGTGTCAATACGAACACTATCATTTCCTTCTTTCAATTGTTCAATAAGAGCTTCTGGTGTAGGATTTCCAGTCATGCCTGTATTTATAAACACGGGTGCCAAAGCATTGACTTTTTTGTTTATTAAATACCATTGGTATGCATGTGAAATTTCAGATCCATAAGCATCTACCACCTGATCTTGGTGGAATTCCAGTGGGAGAATTAATATATTATCTTTCTCCAACTCGCATTCTACTGAATATCGAGTACAGCTGTACTCCTTTGCAAATTCTTGTTTGCAACCAATTGTGGCAACAAAAGCAATCATGAGTATTAAAAGAGCGTTTTTCATTTTTTATTTTTTACTCATTATATCATTTTTAAATTAAAAGTCAACTATTCCCTTTTATTCAAAAATAAGGTATATTTGACCTAGTTCCGTGAAGGGGCTTTTTCATTCCTTATTGTCTGAAAGACCCTTTGTAAACAAGCTGGAATGCTTAAAAACGGAGCTCTAAGTAATAGTGTAGGGATTTGGAATTTCACTATTCCCTGTTTACTTATCACTGTTTACTTCTTATTAATTAACCATATATTTATATGTCAGAATCCAATTCTACTGCGATTGATGCAATGTTTGCAGTCGGCGCACACTATGGCTACTCGAAGACGAGACGCCATCCAGGCAATGCCAAATATATCTTTGGCACAAAAAGCAAAGTCGATATTATTGATCTTGAGAAAACCGAGGCAATGCTAGAAGCTGCCAAGGCTTTCGTCGCGAGCATGAAGCTTGGTGGCAAACAAATCCTTTTTGTTGGCACTAAGCCTGAAGCAAAAGGTAAAGTTAAAAGCGCAGCCGAAGAAATCGGCATGCCATCAGTAACCGAGCGATGGGTTGGAGGTGTGTTGACTAACTACCCTGAGATAAAAAAGCGTGTTATTAAGCTCGAAGATCTTCGAGCTAAAAAAGAGAAGAATGAGCTCGATATGTATACCAAGAAAGAGCGACTGCTCATCGACGAGGAAATGGCTCGTATGTCAAAGAATTTCTCAGGTATCGTTAACATGAAGCGCTCACCAGATGCGCTCTTTGTCGTCGATCCCAAGAAAGAGTACATCGCAATCGCTGAAGCTCGCCAAAATGATATTCCAATCATTGCACTCATGAGTACCGACTGCAATATGAAAGAAGTC
This sequence comes from Candidatus Nomurabacteria bacterium, assembly GCA_016699085.1. NCBI lineage: Bacteria > Candidatus Nomuraibacteriota > Candidatus Nomurabacteria bacterium. Next base: position 3,330 of record CP064958.1, read on the forward strand.
ACCTATCCGATACTTGCAAATGATGGTTCAGTCGGGAGTATTGCGTATTTCATCGATGCGCTTGTAGCAGCATACAAAGAAGCGTAAGCATTTTTACTTTTGCCAATAATTGTTTACAATTAAAATATTCTTTTCAAGAAAATAAAATCTATGACTATATCAATGGAACAAATTAAAGAGCTTCGAGATCAGACAGGAGTCTCTGTCATGCAGTGCAAAAAAGCTATGGAAGAAGCCGAGGGCGACATGGAAAAAGCACTCATGATACTCAAGAAGAAATCAAGCGATATTGCTGCCAAGAAAGCTGACCGAGCTGCAACTGATGGCACGATCGTCATAAAGAAAGCTACTAACAAAGCAGCGCTTGTTATGCTTAATTGCGAAACTGATTTCGTAGCTAAAAATAGTGATTTCCAGGATCTAGCGAATACACTCGTCGATATCGCTCTCGTTGATGGAGCTGATGCCCTACAAAGCAAAGCAGCTGATAGTATCAGTCCAGTCGTTCAGAAAGTAGGAGAAAATATCCAACTCGGCGATGTGTATGTATTTGAAGGAGATACTATTGGTACCTATGTCCACAACGGTAAGTCAGGCGTCATGGTCGCGCTTTCAGGGGGCAATGAAGAGCTTGCTAAAAACATTGCTATGCACATCGCAGCAATGAAGCCAGAATTCTTGAACAAAGAAGCTATCCCGACTGAGAAGATCGACATGATGCGAGAGATCTTCGCAAAAGAAGTAGCAGAATCTGACAAGTCCGAAGATATCAAAGCTAAAATGCTTCAAGGCAAAATCGATACATACTTCAAAGAGCAGACACTCCTCGATCAGCCATTTATTAAAAGCCCGGAAAAAACTATTGCAGCTCTCGCCAAAGATGCAGGCGCAACTGTTACTAAATATGTCTATTCACATATAGGCTAGTATGATCACTCTTATTATTATTTTCTCTGTCACCTTACTTACACTTGTGCTTTTGATCTGCTTAAAAGCTGGCCAGATTCGCGCCAACCAAATTGCAACCGGCAAAACAAATGAATACGGCGACAAAGATTCTTGGGTCAAGAGCTATGTCTTTTCTTTCAGGATGAAAATACTATTGGCAAGCAAGCGTTTGGCCTACCAACTGTTGATCAAAGCGATCCAATACTGGATACGAAGCAACCGAGCGGTCTACAAACTCGTCAAGCGACGTTTCCCGCAACTTGGTTACCTCTTGGGCGAACGACCTGTTATCCGACCAACAGCAAGCACAGAGCCAGCATCACCATTTATTGCCCATATTAAAGAGCATCAGGAATTAATAAGGAAAAATGGTGAGCAGATGATTATTGAAACAGATATTGGTGTGATCCAAGCCAATATCTCAATCAATGAGAAGAAACCTCGCACGAGACGCAAACCTGATATAACAGATTCCCAAAAAGCAGATATGTGGTAAGATAGACAAAATATAAAAGTAACAGTGTTTCAAACGTTTTAAACCAAAAATACTGCCGCCTTACTTGCCTGAATGACTGAAATTATTCAGTCGGGCGGGGCTCAGTTGACCCCGTACTCAAAACAAACTATTATATTTTTATTCTTTAAATCCTTGTTATTCAATTTATCCCTTAAGAGCCGCCTTAGCTCAGTTGGTAGAGCAACTGTTTTGTAAACAGTCGGTCCTCGGTTCAAGTCCGAGAGGCGGCTCTTAGTGGAGAAATTACTTATATGATTGATACGGGGTAAATGCCGCGACTGTTTTGCCTGTCCCGTAGCATCCATCTTACTAGGTGGATTGATTCTGGAATAAACAGTCGTCCTCGCCTGCCCGAATGACTAAAATCATTCAGTCGGGGGGGTTCAAGTCCGAGAGGCGGCTCCAGAAAATAATATCCTTGCGTAAGAATGCAATCAAGTATAAAGTACATACAAAATACTTTCTCATGGATCTCATACTCTCAACAAGGAATCAAAGCAAAATCGTTCAGATAAAAGAACTTTTTAAAAATCTTGATATTACCTTACTCTCTTTAGATGAAGCAGGGATAGAAGGCGAAGCCATAGAGGACGGCCTGAGTATTCAGCAGAATGCCTTCAAAAAGGCAGACTACGCACACAGGAAATCAAATGGTGTATATTGGACAATGGCAGATGATACTGGTCTTTTCATTAAAGTTTTGTATGGTGCTCCGGGTGTTAAATCAGCTAGATGGGCAGGAGAAAAAGCAACAACAGAAGATACTATGAATTTCTGTTTGAAATGCATTGCGGGATTTGAAGACAGAAATGCAACATTTAGAACCTCTGTTGTAGTAATATCACCAACAAGAGTTGCAAGTTATTTTAAAGGAGAAGTGGGAGGAAGATTATTGAAAGAACCACGATGTGTACCTCAACCACAAATGCCCTATAGTCCACTTTTTATACCAAACGGTTCGGATAAGGTTTGGGCAGAGATGAGCACTGAGGAGGAAAACGCAATTTCCCATCGCGGTATTGCATTTAGGCAAGCAATTGCCTTTTTAGAAAAAATTCAAAAATGAGAGCAGGCAGCTTACAAATAACGTAAGCTGTTTTATTTTTTCTTTAAATCTTTCGGGTTAACAGGTATTAATTTACCATCTTTTTCTATCCACGTCATCGCGCCTTTTCGTTCTTGCCTCGCCATATACCCTTCTAATACTTTATTAGTATCCGTTCTCATAAAACTTTTAAGCCTTGCAGAGACATGGTCTGCTACAGCAGTTTTAGCTATTTCATTTTTATTTATTGGCGTAGTTTTTCTACCATGAGGCTCTCTTTGTTGATGTAATTCGTATTTATTCATACAAAAAATTAGTTAGTAAATGTAAATCCTTCTTTGGTAAGTATTTCCCTCCTTTTCTTTTCCCCGCCACGATTATAGTTCCCTATTTTCCCATCTGTTCTGATCACTCGATGGCACGGAATTTTTGGATCATAATTCTTGCTCATGTAGTAGCCAACAGTACGAGATGCCTTACTATTACCTGCTCGTTTGGCAACTTCACCATAGGTCAGAACACGTCCCTTTGGAATTTTCCCGACTATAGCCAATACTTTGTCTCTAAAAGTTTTCATGATAGCGGTGCGATAAAATTATCATCATAATTTACATTCGCAATGTATAAAAGTATGATACAGGTAATAAATACTATTACCAAGAGTATAAACCGTCTTTTCTCCCAAAGCAATTTCTGCTTGATTTTATAAGGTGTTTCTTTTTGCTCAATCTGTGGTAGTGGTTCCATATTATGATGATAGTAATCTAGCATGCACAACGAAACGCTGGCTAGATGTCCAGAGGGGGGTACAAGTATATAACGTTAGTTCGCTACCAGGAGTCGGGCTTTCAATATCGAGCCTCGTCGGATCAACGATTTCTGTACTTGTGATTTCATAGGTATAGATCTGATGATCCCAAACAACTTTAATAACAGAACCTGGGACAAGTTTGGGCAAATGGTAGAACGTGCTGCTTCTTAGGCCACCGATAGACGCATAGCGGTGCGCAATCAAAACTGTATTACTTCCCATTGGCGGCGTACTGGCGTTGGGCCTGTGCCAGACATTTTCGTGTATTTCTTTAATTGAGTCGGCTTCAATAATTTCTTGATTGAGATCAATCGATGGAATAATGAGCCGATTTGGACCACCTATAAATGATGCCGCATAGTTGTCGCTCGTATAGACTGCGGTGTTGGCAAAAACACGCTTGACTGCAAAAGTTGCTTCCGGTACATACGGATAGACGACGAGATAAAAAGCTACAGCATAAATCACATAGCTTACGCACGTATTAACCTTTCTCCAAACTCGCAATCGCTCAGTATTATTTTTAAGTTTAAAGCTTAGCATACATACTAAAGGCCAGCTTACGCTGACCTAAAGGAATACCCTAGTTAAATATATCGCTTTTGAAGTCCCCAGGTAATGATCATCATCATGACACCAAGTATTGCAACACCGCTTGTTGCAGCACCCGTCTGTGGCAATGTCTCAGCATTTGCGCCTAAGACTTCGCCGCCCGTTGCTCCGCCACCACCGCCAGCATTACTTCCATTTTCAATCTTTGCTCCAAGTACTGCTCCACCACCTGATGTCGGACGACTGCCACCGGTAACCGTACCGTAGTAAGTGCCCCCAGGAAGTCCTCCACCAGGTGTAGTGTTTGTACCACCAGTAGTATCTCCTCCATTGCCACCACCTCCGCTTCCGGGAATATCATCATTAGTTATAGTGCATGTTTTGTTTTCATCTAAGCCTATAGTGATCGATCCTGCACTGTCGCAATCTCCACTGTAACTAACCTCATACCCAGTAGCACCCGTCTCTGTTACTGTATATGTTCCGACATTGACACTAGCACTTACTCCAGAGACAACTCCTGTTGCTCCGACAAACAATGGGAAGTCACTAACGATTCCTGTGCCTCCGTTATTATTGACAACGACTTTCGTAACAGTCACAGTGCCAGTCTGAGTTCCACCACCACTACCTCCCCCACCAGGATCTTCGCAAGAATCAGGCTTTGTGTAGTAAGCATAGAATCCATCAGCCTTTGGTGTCGTATGCATTTCAAAATTGACTGCGTCATCTACTATAGAGAATGAATCCTTTTGTGTATCCTTGAGTTCCATTTTATTAAAATCAACATCGTTCGTAACACCCATTAGTGCTGCATTCATGAATGTAAGTGCTCCGATCGTGTGTTCATGACCATCATCTGTATGATTTGCGTATTGATTGAGTCTAACATATCCATCATTTCGTTCTATAGCAAATCCTTGGACATCTTGGTAACTAGCTATATCAGGATCGATAACTGATGCTACGCTATTACCAATATAGAACCATGTATCTGTTGGAATTTTATTTGCTAGTGTATTACCACCAACGTAAACATCACTCGTCATGTTCCCTGCACTAGTATTTTCTAGTGTGGTCACAGACACTTTAGCAAATGCCTTATCAGTACATACATTTGTATTTTGACATTGTACTGTACAAGATTCACTGGCGCCGCTTGTGTCGCATGATTCCCATGATTGATTCACAGTACCATCACCACAAAATGCAGGAATGAGATCCTCACCGCCTGTATCATCAACAGTGTCGCAATTCGCAATGCCGATTCGTAAGTGGTAGAGAACTCCTGCAGTATTCAAAAGTGGATCATCGCTACCTGCCATATTGGTCACCTCGATTTTGATTGTATTTGTGCCTGCATGTAGGATGCTTGGATCAATATCATACTTATCTTGAGTTCCTAAAGTATAATTATCCTCACTTGCATCAGCGCCAACAGCTATATCATTTACCCACACCTGATAGGAGTTATCAGCCGCAATCATAAGCTGTGCCTTAAAGTAGGTTTCGTCAACTGGCAATGTAAAATTTTTCTCAAATGTCTTTGTTTCCGCAATGCTTGGATTTTGAACGAGAAGACTATCCCAAATCCAGGTTGCATTGGGTACATCTGCACTCCAAAGGCCATGTTCTGTTGTTGCCACAGCATTACCACCACCACTAACAGTATTCGCTGTATTGCTTAGGACAATCGCAGCGTCCATTTGGCATGAGTCGCCATAGGTATCCTGAAATACATCTAAAAATGGAGAGTCACTGTCTTCGAGATTGCTCACATATATGACACCATCGATAACGGTTTGATTTTCGAAAGCTTTCTCACTAGATTGATTTATAGTTTTCTGTATGGGGGCTGTAAATATGTCTCCTATTGCAGCTGACATTGAAAGTACAGTTTCAATGACTGATGGAGTTTCAACGACTGTTTCAGTTGGAGGCAGAACTTCTTCTGTACTAACTGTCTCGTCTGAGATAACGCTTGGTATAGTCTCCTCTGTCATTGGCACAATAGGAGGTACTACTTCAGTAACTACATTTTCGTCTTCAGCATATGCTCGAAATGCAAAAGTATCGCCAAATGCAATAGTAATAAATAAAAGCATACTTGCTGTAAGTATCCAAATATAGGCCTGATTCTTTGCGAGAATAGAATATGACTTCATTGTGGTAAAAAATTATTCTAGTAAAACTACTGTGGCTAAACTATGGCCTAGTAATCTCTTGTTCTTATAATGTCATACTTTAGGCACTAATGTCAACGCGCAAGTTAGACAAAAACAACAAAAGATTTATTAATATAAAAGAGGACGAGCAAAAGGCAGATTACCCCAACCGTTAAAAATATCTTTCTTACATTATGAGCGCGCACTTCTACATACATGGTACCGAGCAACGTCACCGTTAGGACGATCATAGTAACAAGATATATATCTTGAATGATATTTGGATAGGTTGATTGGATATGTGCAAACCATGTTGCATAGCGTGTTGTGGTGGAGTTAGTATCATCCACCGCAGATTCTTGTCCAATATTCTCAACAATGATAGTTGTTGGTGTTTCACTAATCGCCACAATACTATCTCGCTCAGTGGTTGCGCCTTTAATAGCTGACGCTACAGCTACCTCATCTGTGACAGATGGAGAAGGTTTGACTGTAGTATCAACAAGAACTGAAGGCGTTGTGAGAGTTTTGGCCGGTAGTGGTTTGCCAAAGAGTTCAACAACAAAAATACTTTTTGCGCCTTGATACATACCTTCTTTGACTGCAATACCAATATCTGTAAAGTTTTCATTTAAAAGATTGTCGCGGTGACTTATAGAATTCATCCATGCATGTTCGATATCTCCTGAATTTGCAAAATTGACTGCCAAATTCTCGCCTGCATATCTAAAGCGATAACCAGCAACATCAAACCAATACCACGGTGTCACACCCTGGGGTGACGTATGAGCAAAATAATTTTTTGCGATCATATCATCAATTTTAAGATTTGCTGCTTTGGTCAAAAGTGGATCAATAGTTAAGGTCGGCTTATTATCAAGACTACGATCAATATTAGTCAGATCAACTAAAACCGAAGCAATAACTTCAGCGCCTTGTTTGGTAGTCGTAAGGATAAGCGAATTACCGAATGACGTGATGCACAACAAAATTGCGGCTATGCCAATCACCACAAGCGAAACTTCTCGCAAGAGATGTGGGTGGTACGCATTGCCTTCATGCGAAATAAAAAAATTTTTCAGTCGAGGTAGCATTTAAATATTATACAATATCTACACTAGAAATCAATACTCAGGGGAAAAAACTTCGATCTATAATCGCACCAAATGAAGCGGCTGGGATCGGTAGTGTTATAAGACCAGCTGCATATGGCGCAACAGCGTACGGAGGGAAAAGAAAGATGATACTACTATCGGTAGTATAAAAATCAGAAAAATTTGCGATGACTGGGGCCGTGCCCGCACTTATCATATCTGCCTGAGCATAATCTCCCAACTGTTTGGCTAACATATCACCAGTGATTGTTCCTAACACGGGCAAATATCCGGACTTGGTGAAGAAACTATCCAATGTCAATGCTTTGCCTGTCGTGTCATAGGAAAATGTTTGTATATCTTGGAAACCATGTGCTCCTCCTGTATCTGTATAGATTTGCATGACATAGGTTGCGACCATAGCTGAAGACTTAATATCATACGTAATCGTCAGAATATATTTTCTACCATCATTTAAACCGAAATTTTCTTTCTCAATTTCAGTTAGACCTGTTGGATCATTTTCTTTTTTAAATGTTGCAATAGTTTTCTCGACATAGTCCCCTATCATTTTCGCGGCAGGGCCATTCTTGGGATAGGTCGCATGGATAGAGAAATAAGTACTCTCTTCATCAGTATGTGAGTTTTGGATGACTACTTCTTCTATTTCAGTCGGTGCAATTTCTGGTACATTCGTATTGTTATTTTGGAGCTCTAACGGTAATACCGGCACGTACGTCTTCTGGTACCAGGTATAAATACCAAATACAATAAGCGCAAAAAGCACGAGGTAGGCAAGTATTTTTCCTTTTTTCTTTGCCATAATGCTTTGAGTATAGCACAGTCTACTTACTATTCACTGTTCCACTTTCAGGCAGTGCAGTGCTACTCGTCGCATCAAGAGCTTGAGTTGCTTCAGCGGCCAATCCTTCAGGCAAATCAGGCAAGATAGCCTCAACGTCTTCTATTGTTTTAAATCCGGTATAAAGCTTGCCATCGATTATGAGTGCCGGTAGTTTAGTATCTTCTATTTTATAAATTGAAATTAGCGCGCGGATAGCAGAGAGGTCAAGTCCGTAGTCAAATGAGTACACACGAAGCTTGGAGTATTTCTCACGAAGCGACGTCAGTGCGAATCCCTGCTTAATACATTCGCTACAGTTCTCGCTCGTCGTATAGAAATAGAGAATAAAGTGCGACGTAAAACCACAACGTTCGCTGATTTTCTTCAAAAGCAAATAGTCCTTGATCTCAAGTAGTGAATAATACTTTTTTAGACTCGTCACACTATCTTCATCAGTAATATGCTCTTCACTGTAGGTTATTTTCTCAGCCAGTGAATTGAGCTCCTGCGTCAACACTGACTCATCGACATCCTTACAGCTTAAATCTTCATCCAAGAGTGAGAACTGCGTCTCAGTCGATAGAATATCAATCGAGATCTTATCCTGAATGCTTTTGATATTATCGATTTTCTTTTGCGTAAACAAATTACTCAGATATAGTGCTGTCACAAACAAAAGAAGCGTAATCGCAAAGACAATAACATATTTTTTCCAATCAATTTTTGCATTCATATATTACAAGACTCTCCCCATTTGGCGTTCGTTCGTCCAGCTAGATTCTTTGGAGAGAGTCGCATTATACATCGCCTTTATAAACCATACGGGCGAGAGGAATGTGTAGACGAAGATAAAATAGACAACCTCGATCGAGGGCATAAGTTTGCCACCTCGCATGGAACTTCCGATACTGAGTGAGAGTATGACAAAGCTATACAGGAGAGCAAAAATAATCATGTTTGTGCTCAGGGTAAAATAAAACCAATTAGTATGTGCAAAGAATTGCGGCATATGGAAACCAACTGCTTGAATCTGTATCACTGCATGTTTTACGAAAACAAAGAGGCTTTCAAGCAAGAGTACAGCAAGCGCTGTTACCGACAGAAGTGAAATCGCACCAGATGGCAGAGTAAAAAATGCTAAATTGCCATATTTTTTGCGGAACAATAGCTCCCTATAATCTGCACCATTTTTGATGAAGCCATACGTCCAACGTAAGCGTTGCTTGTACAGTGCTGGCACATTAAACGGTGAGACTGTATAGACATACGCATCCGGACAGTGCTCGATCTGATAGCCGTGCTTGTGCATGCGAAGTGCAATTTCTTGATCTTCGGTATTGTGAGCTTTCCTGTACAGACCTAGATCATCAAAGACTTTCTTTCGAAATATGGAAAATGGACCAGGGGTCACGTGGATAGCTTTCAGAAAGCCAAGCATCTTTTTGGTATAGATCGCCATGTCATACTCGGCTTTTTGTGCCCACTGCAACATATTCTTGGGCTCATGGACCAAGATTGATGGTGCCACTGCCATGGTTTCAGGATTGTCAAAATACGTCGCGATACGCTTCAATGCTTCTGGATGAACAAATGAGTCAGCATCGAGTCCCCCGATAAGTTCACTCGAAGACATCGTAATACCCAAATTCATCGCTGTATGTTTGCCACCGTTTTCCTTTTGGACACCTTCGATCTGTGCATGTTTCATGAAGCGGCGAATAATAGACCACGTGCCATCAGTCGAACCATCGTCAACTAAAATAATTTTGAGTTTTGATTTTGGATAGTCGAGCGCCAAGAGTGATCGTACTGTTTTATATAACGTATTTTCTTCGTTATAACACGGCACAACAACCGTCACAGACGGATACCGAGAAAGCGTAATCGGTTTCTTGCGGATAATAATATCCTTGCGCCGCTCTAAAAAGGTCACCAAGAGAAAGACCTGGATATAGAGGGCTAAAAAGGAGAAAATGTAGATAATAAGCTCTGTAATTGATGGCATAAACGCAAATATAAGCTTACCACACAAAGGTGAAATTGCAATGAAGGTATATAACCATTATATGTCTTAATTGACTTTTTAGTAAAATTAAGTATAATGTATATAAACCTACTTCCATATGACAATACAGTGCGAAAATAATACTTTACATGTTTCCTACGAAACCTCCGACTGGAGAAATGAGGAAATTAGCTTTTCGGAACAAAAATTTTTTCTACCTGAATTTCTTGAGCCAAAAAAGGCAGATGCCAGCAAAAGGTTCCCAATGACAATCAACGGGAAATCTGCTGACGTAATATTATGTGATGACAAGCCGATGGGAGCAATACGTGCACTATTAGTTGAACATGGACACACAGACATACAGCAGGCTCATCTTTACATTATGAACAGAGAAGATTTCCCAGAATTGAATGGTCACATGTACCTAAGTTACCTCGTGACGTTTGAGGGAGAGAAGGAATTATTATTTCTACTCATCCGAAAAAAATAAAAAACAATCAAAACCAACACATTGAGGATACTCAATGTGTTTTTTTATTAAAAATAACAGTTAGATTAATTCAACGCCTCACAACCAATTCGGACATAGGAGAGCACTTGGAAATCCTCAGTCGTAACAGGTACCAGTATGCCTGCCGCTTCAGTAAGTGGATAGCGCAGTTTTTCAATACCAACGACGCTTGCTCGATAAATTTCCTTTTCTTTATTTTGTGATCCTTCGATCGTATATGAAAATATATCAGTAATCGTATTATTCGAAAGCGTACCCGTTATCGTCCCCTCATAACCATTGGTCATATCAGGTCCCGCCTGTGTTCCCTTCTTGGTCCCAGCCACTACACCATCTGTAATCGTCATATCAATAAACTCACTCACCGTATACGGCGCCTCAGTAGTCGCTGCGTGGCTATATGTATAACACTGTCGTCCATCAGCAAGTTGCACGACTACTTGAGTATTGTCAGTATTCTCTGCCACTGAAACAGGGCTCGCGCTTTTATCTCGAAGGAAGAAACTCGCAACAAACGCAACAGCCACTATGACAAGAATAACTAAAACGATTCTGGATATTTTTGACATGAATTCATTCTACCTCAGCTCAATACTTTTTGTTCATCCCAGTAGATTTTAATTTTTCATATTATTTATTCAGATACGTAATCGTAAACTGCAACACTGTCGCAAACAAAACCCAGAGTAAATACGGAATATTGAGAAATATAATCCAGGTAAGTGTCGGTGATCCTGTCTCAATATGAGATTTGAGAGAGAATATATAGAGAGAGGCAAGTGCCCAGATAAGTGTGCCAAGTACAAAAAATATATCAACAGACGCGAGAAGATTATTCTTCAATCCAAACTGGATCGGTGTGAAAGCAAAATTGAAAACTAAATTCAACGCGTACGGAAGTGCCACCATCCATGGAATCTGTCCTTGATATGCACGATAGAAAACCGTACCAAATGTAATCGCAATGATTATATACAGCACGGTCCACACCGGACCAAAAAGCCAGCTTGGCGGAGCCCATGTTGGTTTTATTAAAGTTGAATACCAGTTGTATGTGTTCATAAAATTACTTGTCCCGTGGTGAGCTTTGCTCTACTAGTGGGATTTTGCCACAATTTACTAATTTTTATGGTTTCCTTATTGCAGTCTTTTGCAAAATGCTAGTATAGAGATTGCCTTTGAGGTGAGTTTGTGGCGGACATTGGGGCCATCATTGCGCTTCATAATAAGTCTGGCAATCGCCATTTTGCGAATATGGTCTGAGGTATTTTCATACCCTATCTTGAGCTTCTCTGATATATCTGCCACTGATAATTCCGGTTGCTTTGCCAGTAATTCCAAAATCTTTAGCCGATTATGATTGGCAAAGCCTTTTAATAATCTTTCAACTTTTCGATAATCTAGTGCCATACTTTTTTATTATACCCCTACCCTTTTTCTTATGCTAGTGTTTTGCAAAATGCTAGTATGTACTAACTGTGTTTAATTTGAAACTGTAAGAAGTTTCGCTATCGTAAAAATATCTTTCATGTTATACGGCACCTAATAGTCGGTTTTTAGTAAGACGAAACCTTGCTGGTTGTATCCCATGTATCTAGATTTATATGGTTGTATTATTTAATACCGCTTTAGCAAAAGGCACAGAAAAGGCTTTGCACCAGATCCAGACTTCTTCTGGAGATACACCTTCCGGCAATTCATAATTTTGAGAGCCCATATTTCCCTTCAACACACTAAGTTCACTACCTTTTATATAACTACCGTTTTGTCCAAGGCCTACATATAGATCAGGTCCATTAGCAACCACAAAATCTTCTTCAAAACGAATATAGTTTTTACCACCAATCGATATAACATTTGCAGTACCAGATCCAGTATGGATTTTATCAAAGCCGGCAAACTGACCTTGTTTTATAACCTCGACACTAGTATCTTCTGTATTTTCGGCAATAGGTAACGTTTCGCTGACTATTTTATTTATAAAAAATGGAGAAATAAAATAATATCCTGCACCCAGTAAAATAATAACGATTGTGGTTATAACTATTTTTTTCATAAATTTATTCTACCATTTTTCTCTCAATATTCCTTATTGCAGTGTTTTGCAAAATGCTAGTATAGGCTAATTGTCTGTAGAGTTAAACAAGGGGCACTATATCCTGCGGAGCATCCTTGTGCCAAAACAGTACAATAGGCGCAACTGCAACACCCCCGCGACAATGTAATTTTTTTTCATATTGGTTTGATGAATGGTGACTGACTCCATTTCCTTTTTTGGGGAGATATTATAAAACGGCGTGGATTGTTCTCTTAAATTAAACTAGCAAATATTTTGTTTGCTCAAGATATTTTTGTATACCTTCAATTTTCTCTAATCCTTTAGTTTTGTGCATATAAGGAAGTTTGACAGTTATATTTAAAACCAAAAAAGCATGAAATAATTTTTTGTCATATTCTTCATCTCCAAAATACCCATCAACAAATTGCTCACCAGTTTTCCCTATTCCTCCTTTCGAAATTTTATGAAAGAGACTTCTTGTTATATCCATAAATGGGTGGTGAAAACATGGCCACGGATCAAATACTGTAAACGGTTCTGTGGCAAAAACATTTCCTCCTCCAAAATCATTATGGCAATAAACACTTTCTTTACTGTCTCCAATATTGGAAATTAAAATGTTAAAAACATCTTCTATTGAACCATGGATATCATCATCCAAAAGTTTATGTTCTTTAACGTATTCAATTTGTGTTTGCATATTAGAATCACCTTTCAACCATTCAGCAATACTAAAATATTCAGGTTCACTTTTTTTATTAACAATATTACTGTATCCCTCCGTTTTTGCTTCGTGCATTTTTCGAAGCAACTTACCCAAATCGTGATATACATTTTTTTCTAGCATTTCTTCTTTTGTATAGGAACTACTAATAGTTTCAGAATCAATATATTCCATTAAGATATATGGTTGCTCACCAATCTCACCTTCTTCTAAAACATGCGGAACTTTTACGCCTACATTTTCCCAAGTAGTCAAAAATACCCCTTCAAGTCTAGAATTTAAAGTACTTAATGGGATTTTTAAGATAAGTTTTTGCTCTAGTGTTTCAATAATACTTACAAGAGAAGAGATACCAGCATGTATAAAAGTAACATCAACCTTTTTGCCAGAAAATAAAGGATGTTGAGCTATAAAATCTTTCATTAGAGGAACAAGCTTTTTTCTTCGCTCATTAAACTTTTGATCCACCTCATGTTCAGAAAGTTTTGGTTCGTTAGTAAAAGTAATTTTTTGAGATGTTTCCATAGCTATTTTATTCATAAATCTATTTTATCATTTTTTACTAAATTTCCTTATTGCAGTGTTTTGCAAAATGCTTGTATAAAAATTGTATACTCATTAATGGTATTTCCAAGCTGTTTGTTTCAATTCCTTTCGGATAGCACTATGGTTGGGCACAAGTTCGGCCACTAAATTCCAAAAATTTGCAGAATGATTGAATTCCTTTATGTGGCACAATTCGTGCACTATTATATAGTCGGCAATATGGGGCGGTAAAAATAAAATTTTGTAATTAAAATTTAAATTCCCCTGCTTGGAGCAGCTACCCCAGCGGGATTTGGTATTTCGAATGGACACCCTTCCCACCTTATAACCATAGTGAGTATTGAGCTCGCCAATCTTCTTATGCACCAACCCCCGAGCATCTTCTTTGTATTTTTTATAATCCCACCGAGTATACTTTTTCTTTCCTAAGAAATTTAAAATTCCGTTTAATGATATTAAAGAATTTTAACACAGCACGTTGTCACATAACTATTCCTTATTGCAGTGTTTTGCAAAATGCTAGTATGTCTAGGAAGGTAAGACCTTCCTAGACAGGTTTCGGCACCTCCCCAATTTGTAAAACTTCAGGTGGGCCATATTTTTTACAAAGTATTGCTTTCATAAATTTATTTTAGCATTTTTAATAACAAAGCATTCTCACGTGTGTGCGCAATCTCGATCGCAAAGGAGAATAGGAATGAGCGCGGGGCTCCCTATTGTTTTTTATTAAATATATGTTATATTGTTGGTTGAATTAGGTCAACGGGCTATACCTAGTTTAATCAAAGACAAATAGCTCTTTCACAATTTAATACCACTGTAAAATGTCAAAAAAAGACACTGGTTTAATGCTCTCTACAGTAAAGGGACCATTAGCAAATCTCCTTGATAATCTATCAGGAGCAAACGCCGGCTACTGGCTTAAAGTAGTTAAAAAAATCTTGAGAGGTGAAAATCCTTTCGCAGAGAGAGAAGCAGAGTTATCTGCTCAACGAACGCTTGTACTATCTTTTATTGTTGAAGTTGATGGGACAAAACCCTACGGCTATGGTTTCGTAAGAAATCACAATTTCAATGAGGATAATTTTCCTATCAAGGATAAAACTAAGCGAACCGTAGTCATTGATGTGTTCCATTTCGGCACCCAATCAGCTGAGATTGATTTTGGACATCATCCTGTTACAACTAATTGGATGATTGGAAAAATGGAGAGGTATGGTTGTCGTCCCGCTAACACCGAAGAACTCGTGAGTTTAGCGAAATGCCACCCTGAAATCTTGAAAGATTTAAAAATCACAACACTCGATTTCAATTCAGCATGGCTTTATAATGGCCGCGGAGGAGATTACGAAATCCCTGTACTAACACAGACAGAACATGGTCAAAATTTTATTGATTTGATTATGTACTTTAATGGTGTATGGGGAAAAGAACTTAGCTTTGCTGGTGTACGAATTCAGTGACAGTGAGAAACTAATTATTTTTTTAAAACTATTTTCCTTCAAAAAGAAAGTAGTTTTTTTATTTCACCTTCATTAGTGAAGCAAAAAGATATGTTGTTTCAATTGATATGCAAGAACAGTCCTTGCATATCAGACAAGAGTTCCATCAAGGGGCATCATATCCTGCGGAGCATCCTTGTGCCAAAACAGTACAATACCTGGAACTGCAACAACCCCCGCGACAATGTAATTTTTTTCATATTGGTTTGACAAGCGGTGACTAACCCTATTTCCATTTCTTGCACCATTTCTTACATTAATTTAACTAGTCTGAACCCCGACAGTTTCCAGCTTATCCTTCACTTTCTCCCATTTCGGAAACTTCTTCTTCAAGAACTTATAAAAAAGTTTATTGTGACTTCTGTACTTCATATGGCACAACTCATGGACGATAACGTAGTCGATACATTCGCGTGAAGTATGAATGAGTTTTGGATTCAAAATGACCGTGTCGTTGTCGAGGAAGCTACCCCAACGCTTCTTCATCTCTCTAATAACAAGTGGTGGCATCTTCTTGTAATCAAACTTTGCTTGCATCAACTCGAATCGCTCATGGAAGACTCGGCCAACTTTTTCTTCGTACCACTTGTCCAAAAGTTTCTTGGTGTGTCGTCCATCCTGCACGCCTTTGCTTGTATAGACCATAAGCAATCCCTTGGTCATAGACACCTTGTCTTCACTCGAACGCTTCACCATGAGCTTGTACTGCTTGCCGAGATAGAGAAATCCTTCGCCTGAGACGTATTCCTTCTGGTACACGCGTCGCTGATACTTCTTGAAGAAGCTCAGTTGTTTCTCAAGCCAAAACCACTTCTTTTTTAAGAAGGTTTCTACTCGCTCATCTTCTGCGCCATGCGGAGCTTTAAGGGTTATTCCGAGGTCTGGTTTTACTGTGAGACTGAGAGTCAGTCTATCTTGCATGACGAGGTCGTAGTGGTAGACAAATGAGCCAAATACAAATTCTTTTTTAGCTGAAGATTTCATAATTGTTTTCTGCAAGTGAAAGGACACTCGAAATGACGAGCTTCATGTCGTCATCCGACAGGTCGATATTCTTCTCCTTCTTCACTACATCGTAGAGATAGTCATCGATAGTGTTCATGATGCGACGCTTCACGTCGATATTCTTGTACCAATCGACAATTGCTTCCTGCTTCACGATACCGAAGATATCCAAGACAATGGAGATAAACACTTCCTCTGGCATGTTGAACTTCTTGAAGCAATCCCTGAGGTTGCGGTAGAAGACATCAGAACCTTTCTCGGCAACGATGGTGCTAGGCAAACTATCGTCCTTCTTGTTAACCACATCGTCTTCAATCAACTTCAACTGCTTGAGTGCGGCGACATCAGCTATCTTGCCGTCTCGCATCTCCTGCAAGATTTGAGAGATTTTCTTAGAGAATCGTTCGTAGAATTCGGGGTCAGACTCCATCCGTTCAGTGATGGTCTTTTGGGTCTGTGCCGCGATTGCTTCGGCTTTGGATTTATCAGAGCCGAGGTTCTCAATAGCTTCCTCAAACTGCTTGCGGTCAGTGATGTTGATTTGTGTCGTCAAAAGCTCAACGCCTCGCGCATCAACATACTTATCGAGAATATTCACGAGAGATTGTTTGTACTCGGAGAGGTCAACGCGGTCTGCATACTTCAAACTCGCAGTCTTACGAAGCTCCATGAACTTCTTGAGCTCACGCGTGTACATATCGAGATGAGGAAAAACATGGACGAAATCTTGCAGGACAAAACACTCGTTCAAGTTCTTAATGAACGAATTGAGTGCTTTGTAGAACATCTCCCGTTTTGGAGCATCATCAAGAAGCTGAAGAAATGCTTCATCGTCGGATGACCCCTTAATCTCCTTGAAGATGTCGTGTACCAAGCTGTAGCTCTCCTCAAGTTCCTGCACCTTCTCAGCAACATCAATAAGCGTTCCTTTAACATCGTTCTCGTCGTAGTTACCGAAGAGCTTCATCGCAGTATCGATGTTCTTGGCATTCTCTGAATAGTCGATAATATAGCCCGCGGTCTTTGGGAGCTTCTTGTTTTCGTGTAAGCGATTCACACGAGCGATTGCCTGGAGCAGGTTATGGTCCCTCAAGTCCTTTGCGAGATAGAGTACGGTATTGCGTGGAGCATCGAACCCAGTGAGCAGTTTGTCGACAACGATAATGATTTCAATGCCATCATCGTTGTACTTGAAACTATCGATAGCATCCTTCTCATACTTCCCAACATTACTGTGATTCTCACGGACGGTATCGAGATACTTCACCACTTCCTTCTTGTGTGTGTCTTGCTCGTCTCCGTCATCGTGTTCATCAGAGATAACGACAGCCGTGCGGACGTTTGCACGAGTCTGGAAGAACTTCTGGAAGAGTACTGCTGAATACTTAGACGGAGCAACAATCTGCGCCTTGAGTCCAGTGTTCTGGAAGTGGTGCATGAAGTGCTTCTCTATATCGTAGGCAATCTCAACAATACGTTGAGGATTGTCTTTGATTATCTTGGAGCCAACATACTTCTGGAGTTCCTTCTTCTGTTTGTCGTTGAGGTCTTCGGTAACGCGAGCAACGTGTCGGTCGATTTGTTCTTCGTTCTGAATCAAATCAACATAGCGACCTTCATAGATAAGAGGAAGGATGATTTTGTCAGCCAATGCGTCATCGATGGTGTACTTGTCGATATAGCCACCGAACTTTCTCCAGCTCTCTTTCTCTCCCTTCATGAGTGGCGTACCCGTAAAGCCGATGTAGCACGCACTCGGAATGATTCGATTCATTTCTACGTTTGCGATACCACTCTGGCTTCGGTGTGCTTCGTCGATAAGAACGAAGATGTTTTGGTCTTCATCAACAAATCCTGCCTTTTTCTTGGCAGCTGATTCAAATTTGTGAACCAGTGTCGTAACGACAGCGAGGTTTTTATCCCTGATGAGGTCGAGCAGGTTTTGACCACTCGTTGCCTGTATCACTTCTTTTTTGAGATTACAGTTCTTGAACGTATCTTTGATTTGTTTATCCAAGTCCTTACGGTCGGTCACGATAATGACGCGTGGATTGTTTATGTGAGGGTTCTCAATCAGAGCTTTCACAAACATCACCATGGTGAGTGACTTACCAGACCCTTGTGTGTGCCACACCAAACCACCTCGGCGACGAGTGATACCTGAAGGGCTTGTCTCTGTCTCAGCAACACGCTCAAGCATCTTGTGAATTGCAAAGTACTGTTGGTAGCGAGAGAGTTTCTTTACTCCAGCATCAAAGAGAATGTAGTTCTTAGTGAGGTCGAGAAGTCGAGCGGGCTCAAAGAGTGCCGCGATGCCACGGTCTTGTTCAGTTGGGAGACGATTCATTTTCTGCACGTGACCTTCGGTGTATCCGTTTAGGTCAGTGAGAATCTGGGCGTATACAGTCGGGTCTACTTTTGTAGCAATCAGTGCTTTTGCTTTAGCATTTTCGTCTGCTTCAGGCGTACTTTTCTCTTTCCAGACTGCATAGAATTTATTTGGTGTGCCAATAGTGCCGTACTGAAGCTCTTTGCCGTTTGTACCAACAAGAAGTTGGGTGTAGGTAAAGAATTTAGGACAAAACTCTGGACCCTGATTGCGGTTCATCTGGTTAATAGCTTCTAGCGTTGCTACTCCTGACTTCTTGTTCTCAATGACCGCGATAGGGATACCGTTTACGAAACAGACGATATCGGGACGAATGGTTTGCTTTCCAGTCACGACGAATTCTGCCGTCACATGGAAGGCGTTATTCTCTGGATTTTGGAAATCTATAAAACGGAAGTTTTTAGAAACTGTCTTTCCTCCAACGCTTACCTTGATAGTCTTACCACCGCTTGTTGGCATGATGGTGTTGTAGATTTTCTGTGCGGTATCAATAAGACCTTCGTACTGAATATGTTCGAGCTCATCTATAGCGTCGCGTACGTCCTTCTCGCCGAATTTGTACTCAGTGCCAGCGACTTCGTAGCTGTTGATTTCCATGAGCTTCTCATTGGCAATATCAGTGAGAATGAAACTACTCGTGTCACCACCGCGCTGACGTAGTGCCTCTTCAGTAGAGATGTATTTGTACCCCATAGCCAAAAGGAGCTCCAATGCTGGGAGTTGGGACTGTCGTGCTTCATCAAAGTGTACTTTTTCTAGCATGGTGTTTTAGTTATGGGTTGATAATTTTTCTGGTGTCCGAATCGTTCCTGTAATGAGATTGTTCAAAAGATACCGTTTTTGTTCTTGGAGAACTTTTAGCTTACGCTTAAGAACTTGAATTTCTTCGTCCGCAGTAGTAAGTATGTTTGCAATTGCATCTTGTTCGATTTTTGGAGGAAAAACAGCCTTAAAACCTTCAAAGACTTTAGCCGACAAATGTTTAACCGTTGTAGAACTAGTTTCTTGTTCGATTATTTTTAAAGGAACTTGAATCTTATAGAAGAGATAGTCTTTATTTGCATTCTTAAATGCCACCAACTTTCCCACTCGTTGGTTTAAGAGAGCCTTGCCTTTAGACCATTTACAAGTCATGAAATCACCGTCCATCCCGATCAAAATATCCCCGTCCTGTACAGTGTAAGAATCTGGAATATCCGTCCCGGAATAGTACAAAATCTGACCATCTCCCTTTAAATCTCTATTTCTTACCACACGAACACCTCTCTCTTCAGAAAAATATTTAGACGGAAAAGGAAATCCGCTCCAAAATTTACATGCATCACCAAACGACTTGGATTCCCATTTGTCTTTAAACTCTGGTAAACGAGTTTTGCCCGTAAGTAATTCCTGCATCAAACCTTTTTTAATATGCTTTTTGTTTTCAATCTTCTGGGCAAGTTTTCCAATAGCTTTGTCCCAAGTCTCAAGTACTAAAACAATTCTTTTCTGCTCAGAAACGGGCGGGAGTTTTATGTTTACATGATTGAGTAAGGTGCCACTGGTTAGAGCACGGGTTGTGTATGAACTTTTCTCCATTATCTCTTTACGGGCTGATTGAGTACGAAAACAGTATTGAGCATATTCAGGAACTAGCACTTTACTTTTAGGACGAGCCCGTAGAACGAAGCCACTAAAAACAGTGTCTCGAAAGTCATCTAGTGCAACAGCAGAAAATCCGATTTCATCCAATGTTTCTGAGGTTCTAGTAAAAAAAACATCGCCTCTCTTTACATTGAATCTACCTAACTCAGATTTATTAACCTCAACTCTCCCTAATACATTATCTTTGTAGAGTCCACCGCCTTTATTAACGTCCATGTAATTGATTATCGGGGTGCCGTGTCCAAAAAACTCTTTTTCTTTGTTGAGTCCGTTTTTGAAATCAAAAAGACCTACGAGCTTCATAGCTCGCCATCCTTTCGGGATATTCTCTTGTATAGGTTTATTTTTCATCTAGCTTTTTAATGGCTCCGAGTTGTTGTGAAATGGATTGCAATTGCTTCTTCACCTCAGCGTCCTTATCTTTTTTCTTCTTTTCATCTATCTTTTGATCCAGGATTAGCTCAATTGAGAGCTTAAGTGGCAAGAAATACTGCCGACACTCATCTTCAGAGAGTTCGTGCACGCCCCTACTTAGAATTCCGTATATTGCTTTCATTTCAACAAGCTGGCTTGGAAGATGTTCTTTAAGAAGAACGATTTTATCCTCCATCCTCGTAGTCTTAAATACATCAGCCGCAACCTTTAGATCTTTAGCTCCACTAAATGTTTCTTGGATAAGATTCTCAAAGATTCGACGCAAATAAACAAATGAGCCCGCCCCTGCACCGTGAGCTGCAAGACCAATAGCTTTTTTAAGATTCTTCAAATCCTCTTCAGGAAGAACCTTGTCATACTTTTTACCCAATTCAGCAAATTGCAGGTCAGCCAAAGATGGGAATTGGCCAACTTTCATGACTTGCTTGGTCATTTCATTCTTATATACAAAGAAACATAGAGTATCGTTGTCCTTTCTCTTGCACTTAAGAGTCACGACAGCAAAGCCGCTAACCTTTTCAGGTGTGTACTGATTTACATACTCTGTGTCTAGCTTTTTTATCCACGAAAAACCCACACTGTAGGTAGTGTCGGTGTGATTTTTTGCTGAGTAGGCATCTACGTCTTCAGAAAATAGCTCCAACGGTTTCTCAAGATCAGAGTATTCAAATAATTCGTATATTGGGGTTTCAAAGTAAAAATCATGCTTAGTTAATTTCGCCTTTTCTAATTCTGTGTTCGCTTGTTCGGTCATATTAGTTGATTCCTAGTTCCTTTAAATATCCGACCATTTGTTTTTCAAGCTTCTGAAGCTCAGGCTCAAGGGAGGCGAGCTCCTTGAGGTTTGCCTTAATATCTACAGGCGCCTCTTCCTCGAAGGTATCGACATAGCGAGTGATGTTGAGATTGAATTCGTTTTCTTCTATCTCACTGACGCTGACCTTGCGAGAAAACTTCTCAATATCCTTCCTCTTCTTGTAGGTATCAAAAATCTTCACAATATTTTCCTCGGTCAGCGTGTTCTGTGCTTTGCCTTGCTTGAACTCCTTTGAGGCTTCGATAAATAGGACATCTTTCTTCTTTTCATTCGCACCACCTTTCTCGCGTGAACGGTCAATGACCAACACAGCAACTGGAATACCAGTAGTCTGGAAGAGTCCTGCTGGAAGTCCGATGACGGTATCGATAATATTTTCATTCAAGAGTTGCTCGCGAATCTTTCCTTCAGCACCACCTCGGAAGAGAACACCGTGAGGGACGATGACCGCGACGCGTCCAGTTTTTGGCTTTGCGGTTTCAACCATATGAGTGATGAATGCAAAGTCGCCTTTATCTTTTGGCGGTACACCACGCCAGAAGCGATTGTATTTATCTGACTCGGCATGTTCAGCACCCCACTTCTTGAGGGAGAAGGGTGGGTTCGCGACCACTACGTCGAAGTGCATGAGGCTGTCGTTCTCCACCAAGAGCGGATTGTTGAGCGTGTCGCCCCATTCGATACGAGCAGAGTCTTTGCCGTGGAGGAACATGTTCATACGAGCGAGCTGGTATGTAGAGCCAGTAGATTCCTGACCGTAGAGCGCATAGTTCTTTGAACCTTGCTTCTCAACTTCCTCACCAGCCAAGAGAAGTAGACCTCCCGAACCGCAGGCAGGGTCTGAAATTCTGTCACCCTCTTTTGGTTCGGCAAGCATTGCGACGAGATGTGCGACTGAACGTGTGGTGAAAAATTCTCCCGCTTTTTTGCCAGCATCCGCACCAAAACGCTCAATCATGTACATGTAGGAATTACCGATTATGTCATCGTCTACATCAGAGAGGTCAATCTTTGCAAAGTCCTGAATCAAATTACGGAGCATCTTGTTGCGCTGTTCAAGTTTGCCAAGGATTGATTCGGAGTTGAAATCGACACTGAACACGCCATCAAGTTTTTCCTTGTTAGCATCTTCAATGCGGTGAAGTGCTTTGTTTATTTCTTCACCAATATTATCCTCCTCAATCTTGCTGTAGAGATAATCAAAGGACGACTTCGGGGGTAGGTAGAAGCGGTCGAGCTTCATTTTTTCTTCGATACGCTTTTCGTCGCTTCCGAAACGCTCCTTGTATTCGTCGTGACGCTTTTTGTTGAGGTCACTTATATATTTCAAGAAAAGCATCGTCAACGCATAGTCTTTGTAGACACCACCGTCCACGCTACTACGTGAAGAATCAGCCGCCGACCAGAGCGTCTTGTTGAGGTCTTCCTGTGTGTATTTTTTGTGAGTAGTCATGGTTATTTGATGGTTAAGCTTTTAAATGTTGCGTTGATAATGTTTTGTTTGATTTCCTTTTCTCTATCAATAATTTTTTGCTGTTCGCGAATGTTTATAAAAAGATTTATGAGTGCCTCCTGCTTTCGCAGGGGAGGTATCGGGATGTCTATTTTTTCTAACTCTTTACGAGGCAGTGCTCCGATGTATGAACCTGAAATAATCTGAGTGAGAGACTCCTGACCCTCTTTAGAATTTAAATAGTGTGAAAGATATTCTGGAAGTACTTCTTTCGAGGTGACACGGATGACATGGACGGAGGAAGAAGGAATGACGTTCGATTCATCGGCAATATATGTGGTTGACCTGAATGCGCCTGACTTCATGCCACGAGCGACGAGAAGGACATCGTTCTTTTGGAGGTGACCGGAATACCCAGGGGTATCGTGAGATATTCTGGTGAGGGTTTTCGTATTATCAAACGGTACTCCTTGGACGAGGTCTTTTGCCTGAAATACAAAGAGGTCGCCAGTGTTGTCTGGCTTGATGGCACCTCGGAAGGTGTACCCTGCAATTACCTCTGATACTTCATGCAATTTCATATACATGAGTATAACTTACTGCATTGAAATGTAAAGTCAAGTACTTAAGGCCGTTAAAAAACTATTTATGCCCTTCTGATCCCACCGGACACGTATTCTTCCCCATCGCGCCATAAAACCCACACCCTTCGACTCCGCTCCTTCGACTCTGCTCAGGACAAGTCAGGGCAAGCCAGCTTAAATATCGCATGTATTTTTCCCCATTAATTGATTAAAAGCACACCATGAAAAAATACTTTCAAATATCGCGAAGCCGGAGAAGAAGATGAGGATTGGGCTCCAAGAGGTGGTGATGGCCCAGAGGAGTAAGGCTACGCCTAGGGTCGCGCGAAGCAAGCGACCCGATTTGCCGACGTTTCGTCCTGAGCCTGTCGAAGGATGTTTTTTGAACTTCTTCATTAAGAATTTTAAGATGAAGCCGGTAATGAACGCGAGAATATACATGATGACGATGAGCCCCCAGCCAAACGGAGATTTGATAAAGCTTATCGGGGATTCTTCGAAAAAGTCTCGCTTAAGCTCGGGAATGGTCGTAAGTGCACTGATCCCCTCTTTACCATCAAATGCTTCTATCTCACCTATAGCGAGAGAGTACTTGCTGTCGTTGTTGCTACTCCACACGCGGATCTCGTAGATACCAGCATCAGCGCGGGCTCTGAACTGCGGCCCCATCCAGTACGTGTCGGCACCAAAGGGCTCGTAAAACTTTTTCCATTCGAAATTTGTACTATCGAGAAGTGCAATTTCTTTCTCGCCATTTAGCACCACCGCAGACACATCTTTCTTCTGCCCAGCGATATCGGGCACAAGTACATTTACATACAAATCAAAAGCTTCCTTGGAATCGATAATATAGACATCTGGCTCACCCGTAAGCTCGCCATAATACGCCTTGGAGATTTCTGGATCTGGCACCGTCGTAAATCGGCTCTCGGTGATGCGTGGTTGGTGGGCGGAGGCGAAAGAGGGCGCAAATACGAACAATGCGAGGAGTGTAAGAGGTATTATTTTAGTTAATTTAGAAAGCATAATAATGACATTTTAGCATTTTTTGATTGTGGCGCAGAAGTCCGAGTCTTTAATAGTTCATTCAGACTTCCGTAAAATTTTCTCCATTGGTCTTCCTTTTGCCAATTCATCAACCATTTTATCCAAATAGCGGATTTCACGCATGACTTTATCCTTGATATCTTCTATCCGAACTCCACAAATCACACCCCTAATCAAAGCTCTTTTTGGATTAGGTTTGGGAGCCTTAGTAAAAAAAGTCTTGAGGTCTGTCTCTTTGGCTAGCTGCTTTTGAAATTGCACCTTCGTGTATCCTGTCAGCCACCTAATAAGCTCATCGACTTCAGTCTTCGTGCGGCCTTTCTTCTCTGCTTTCGTAATGTAGCATGGATATACTTTCGCGAAGCTCATAGCATATAGTCTTTCTGTTTTCATAGGATACTATTATTTCCAATTAAAATGTTAGTTTTTTTATTTGATCTTTTATTTGATCTCGAACATTTCTTGTAAATACCAAATCTTTACCTTTTGGATCAGGAATACTCCAGCGAGTTAATTTAGATGAGTTTATGAGATACTCAGGCAATTCTTCAGTATCTTCCATAATTGCCACCACTATATCTGCACTATTGACCATTTCTTCTGTCATTTGTTTACGAATAGCAGGTGCCACGTCTAAACCTTCCTCACTCATGACATCAAGCACTTCTTGAATATTTGGAAGCAGTTCACCTATTGGTTGTTCTGGACCACTTAATTTGGTACCAGCAGATACGACAGTGTGTTGATCACCAAATTGCTTGCGAAAAAGTGCTTCTGCAATTTGGCTTCTTCCTACGTTTCCTTTACAGAGAAATAAAATGTTCATGAAATTATTCCATTACTTCAATCGGATACACATCAGTCGCTGGCTCTTCATATGGGTGCACTCTTTTTATAGTTTGCAAAATATCTTTCAATTTACTTCCCTCACACACTGTTTCAATACGTATTTCTTCGACTTCTTCTAGTTTCCCTATTTCACCGATAGTAGGATTAGCACCTTCTGTTGGCTTAAACCTTCCAATGCCTTTTATGCTAAACGTACAATGGGAATAGTTCCCTATTATGCCCGCACCTGCATCGCCAATCGCATTACGCAATTCTTCGGCATTTGCTTCGGGTACGTACACTACAATTTTATAGACTTTTTTAGGATTCAAAATAAATGTATATTAATCAAAATAATTCTTCAAACGCATGACCCTAGTAGGAAAACTCAATGTCGAATGCACAATTCGTTTCCTACGGGGCGAGACAACATTTAAATAAAGTTTCTCCTTACCTATCGACACGATGACTTTAATCGAAGTAATTTTTTAACCTCATGATCTTTTCGTTCTGACGGAGTTTGTCATGGACTTTAGCTTCGATCTGACGAATACGCTCACGAGTAACGCCGAATTCTGAGCCAACTTCTTCGAGCGTGTGCTGTACACCATCGATGAGACCGAAACGCATTTCGAGAATCTTCTTCTCTTTGGGTGAGAGTTCGCTCAAGACTTCTTGGATCTTGTCAGTGAGTATTCTTCGTGAAGACTCTTGGTCAGGCCTGAGGATTTTGTCATCAGGAATAAATTCACCACGAGTTGACTTCTCATCATCATCCCCGATTGGTTGCTCGAGTGAGATGGTGTCTTGGTTAATGTTTTCGATCACGTGGACTTTCTCGACATCAATGCCCATTTCAGTTGCGATCTCTTCGGCAAGTGGCTCACGGCCCAAGTCTTGGGAGAGGCGGCGGACGACTTGTTTGTATTTAGAAATAGTCTCAACCATGTGCACAGGAATACGAATCGTGCGAGATTGGTCGGCGAGCGCACGAGTGATTGATTGGCGGATCCACCATGTTGCATAGGTTGAAAATTTATACCCTTTGGTCCAGTCAAATTTCTCGACAGCCTTAAAGAGGCCCAAGTTGCCTTCTTGGATAAGATCAAGGAGGGTGAGGTCGGAACTACGACCAACGTATTTCTTGGCAATAGAGACAACGAGACGAAGGTTCGCGCGAGCAAGCAAGTTCTTGGCTTCGAGATCACCCGCTTCGATGCGACGCGCGAGCTCTTTCTCTTCTTCGGCTTTGATGAGCGGGTACTGACCGATTTCTTTTAAATATATTTGGATTGAGTCGTAGGTAGAGTCCTTGCCGTATTTATACTCGTTTTTATCTTTGACAATAGCATCAAGATCAAGCAAGTTACCACCCTCGAGCACATCGATTCCGGCTGCACCGAATTTCTCATAGAGATCATCAAGGAAAAGAATGTTCGTTTCAATATCTGGGAAAATTTTAAGTATCTCATCATAGGTGATAAAGCCACGCTTCTTGCCCTTTTCCACCATCGTCGTTGCTTTCTGTTCCAGAAGTTCAGCCTTGGTCAATTTCTTGCCAGAATGCATGACTGCTTTGGGTTCAGATTTCTTAGCTTGGACTTTAGTTTTAGCTTTAATAGGCACTTTCTTTACCACTACCTTTTTAGCCTTTGGTTTTGCGACAACCTTTTTCTTTGCCTTCACTACTTTTTTCTTTTTTGCTATTTTTTTACTCATGCGTTTATAAATTATACTTGTTTACTTTTAATATCATGGATCTTTTTTGAAATCTGCTGGCATTCGCCGAGGAGCTCGAGGCTCCGTACCGTATCTTTATCACGTTCTGCTTTCTTAAGTTCGATAAGTAATTCTTGGAATCGCTTCTCCAGAAAATGTTTTTCAAATTGCAGCAAGAGTTCATTGGTTTCGGTTTCTAAACTCTCTTTGCCAGCCGTGAGAATTTCTGCCTGCAATGTGATATCATCTCTCACCTTCTCTTCGAGTTTGGCAATCTCTAGTTCGATAGCGCTTCCCGTAATACGTTCCCACTCAGTTTCGTATTGTATACGTGCTATTCTACTATCATTTCGCAAATGTCCAAGCAAATAGTAGCCAAGTAATTGCTCATAGAGCCGCTCAGCATTCGACTTGATAGCGATCGGCGTCTCGACATCTACTACCTCAGGGACAGCTGGCTTTTGTAATTTAGAAACTTCTTCATCTATGTATTTCGGTGCTATGTGCGCCAGATCAGCAATTTTTGAAATGTAGTGACCTTGCACGATGCGCGACTGTAAAAGCGCAACGTACGGTAATATTTGCTTCTGGATAGCGAGCATGCGTTTCTCTGCATCCATGTCCGTTCTAAAAAGAATATCTAAGTAAAAATCAATCACATGTTTACCGGCACCGGCAAGTTTCTCCCAGGCATCCGTACCATGTTCTAAAATATAGTCTGCTGGATCTTGCCCTTGTGGCAGGGACAAGAGAGACACTTCCATACCTTCAGCAAGCGCGAGTTTAACACTCCTGCCACCTGCTTCGATACCTGCACTATCACCATCAAAGCAAAAGATGACATTGTTGGTAAATCGCTTGATGAGTGCTAGATGCTCTTTGGTAAGCGCTGTGCCTGATACAGCCACACTATGCTTCGTACCTGCTTGTTGTGCCATGATGAGATCCATTTGACCTTCGACCATAATGACGGCGTTTTCTTTGAGTATTGCTTGCTTGGCTAGATGATAGCCATAGAGAATATGACTTTTGCTATAGAGTGCAGTTTCAGGACTGTTGACGTATTTGGCACTATCAGCAGGTACTGCGACTCCAGGATTTGCAAAAATTCTTCCCGTGAATGCAACTACTTTGCCGCGACTATCCATAATCGGAAACATAATCCGATCTCGAAAGCGATCAAAGTAATCACGCTTGCCACGAATAACGAGGCCTGCTTTGACCAACTCTTCATCACTATAATTTTTTGTTTTCAGATGTTCATAGAGCGCACTCCACGATGATGGTGAAAATCCGATACGAAATTCTTTGATGGTTTTCTCGGTCAGTCCTCTTGTTTGTAAGTATTTCTTTGCATGAGGATTGTTTGCCAGCAGGCCTTCATAAAATGAAGTCGCATCTTCCATGGCATCATGTAACCTCACACGCTCCCCGTCTTCTTTGGTGTACGTTTTCGTGAGTGTAATGCCTGCACGTTCAGCGAGAAGCTTGAGCGCAGCCACGAAATCTATACCCTCGATTTCTTGGACAAAGCTAAATATATCCCCGCCTCTGCCGCAGCCGAAACAGTGATAACTATTACGAGACGGGGAAACGAAGAACGAAGCAGACTTTTCATTATGGAATGGACAACGCGCCTTGAAATAGATTCCAGCTTTTTCAAGTCGAATGTAGGATGCGACAACATCATGGATCGGAAGGCGCTCTTTGATTTGTTCTGCCGGTGATTGCATAGATGGCAGGGACACAAGTGTTTAATTGATACGCTTCTTTATTTATTCTTCAGTTTCGATTTTAGCAACTGGATGAAAGCCAGTTCCTGCAGGAATCAAGCGGCCGATAATAACATTTTCTTTGAGTCCTCGCAGTGAGTCAACACCGCCACGAATTGCATTGTTGATAAGCACGCGGTTTGTGTTCTGAAATGATGCCGCAGAGAGCCAGCTCTTGGTCGTTAGTGATGTTTCTGTAATACCGAGAACAATAGTTTCTGCTTTAGCTGGTTCACCTTTCTCTGCTTCGATACGATCATTTTCTTCCATAAGTTCAATCGCCTCGACAATTTCACCAGGACTAAATGTTGTATCGCCTGAGTGTTTGATTTTCTTTCGTGAGAACATTTGACGAATAATGATCTCGATATGTTTACGAGAAATCGATGCACCCTGAAGCTCGTACACTTTGTTAATTTCTTGAATGATATATTCTTCAGCTTGTTCTCTACTGCCGAATTTGAAGATTTCCATAATGTCTGCTGAACCATCAGTTAGGAGCTCGCCTTTTTTGACTTTATCGCCTTTCTTCACTAAGAGTGTTCGTCGAGGCAATATCGTGTATTCGATTTCATTTGATTTACCGTCTAGTTTAGTGTCTGAAAGTACAACCAGTGTTCGATCTTTGCCATCAACTTTGATTTCTGATACATCACCATCAGTTCGTGAGACAATAGCAGCATTTTTAGGAATGCGTCGTTCGAAAATTTCTTCAATACGAGGCAAACCTTGAGTAATATCAACACCCGCTACACCACCGGCGTGGAACGTACGGAGCGTCAACTGTGTACCCGGTTCACCGATTGCTTGGGCCGCGACGATACCGACTGCTTCTCCTAATTCAACGAGCTTGTTACGTCCAAGATCGAGACCGTAGCATTTCTGACAGAGACCATGAAGCGTTTTACACGTTAGTGGAGATCGAACAAAGACTTCAGGTATGCCAGCTTTTTCGATTGTCTGTGCATCTTCTTTGGAAATCATGTGACCCTTTTTATAAAGCGTCGTACCTGCATCATCTTTTATTTCAGATAGAAGTATTCGGCCTCGCAAATTTTTCGCTAGACTGATTTCCATACCAGCAATCATTTCTTTGACAACACGCTTGCCTTCTTTGGTGCCACAATCAACTTCAGTGATCATGACGTCTTGCGCGACATCAACCAAACGGCGTGTGAGGTAACCGGCTTTAGCGGTATTGAGTGCCGTATCGGCAAGACCCTTACGTGAACCGTGGGTTGTAATAAAGTATTCAAGCGGTGAAAGACCTTCCATGTATGACGGCACAATCGGGAAATCGATCGTCTTACCAGTCGTGTTTTGTATCAAACCTTTCATACCAGCCATCTGTGTCACATTACCCATCGATCCTCGAGCTCCTGAAGTCACCATGTCATAGACAGAGCCTTTCGTATCGAGATTGTTCAGCAATACTTTTTCCAATTCCTTTTTAGTGTTTTCCCAAATTTCAATTACCTTCTGATACTTTTCTTCATGTGAGAGCAAGCCATCGTTGTACTGAGCAAAAATCTTGCTTTCGAGTGCTCGTGCGCGACCAACGATTTCTTCTTTTTCAACAGGTACTTTTACGTTATCAATACTCCAGGTTATACCTGATTTTGTTGCATAGCGATAACCGAAGTCCTTGATCTTATCGAGGATAGCCGGTGTTGCATCGATGCCGTAGCGACTAATGATCTGATCAAGAATAGCTGACATTTTTTTCTGAGTAATTTCATCATTAACGAATGGGAAATCATCAGGCAAACAGCTGTTAAACAAGAGCCTACCAACAGAAGTCTCAAATGGCTCATTGTTAAACAATGCATATTTTTGATTATCAGTGCCAAGTACTTTGATTTTTGATCGGAATGAAATGGCATCGTAGTCATAAGCAGTGATTGCTTGATTCGGATTTGCAAAGAGCATTCCCTCACCTCGTTCGCCGCTAACTGACTTCGTCATCCAGAAACAACCAAGCACAATATCAAGCAATTTTGCAGAAACGATCGGATCACCGTTTTGTGGCTTCAAGAGATTTTTATTTGCTGCCATCAAATCTCGCGCCTCGTTTTGTGCATCATCTGAAAGTGGCAAGTAGACTGCCATCTGGTCGCCATCGAAGTCAGCGTTGAACGCTGCACATACGAGTGGGTGCACTTGGATAGCATTACCTTCAATAAGTATCGGATTAAATGCTTGAATACCGAGTCGGTGCAATGTTGGTGCGCGGTTAAGTAATACATATTTACCGTAAATAACTTCTTCGAGTATCGCCCAGACTTCAGCCACACCTTCTTCGATAAGCTTGTTAGCGCCACGAATGTTGAATGCTAGTTCATTCTTAAGAATTTTTGAAATAATAAACGGTCGGAAAAGTTCGAGTGCCATGTGTTTCGGCAATCCACATTGGTTAAGCTTAAGCTGTGGACCGACGACGATAACTGAACGTCCTGAGTAGTCAACACGCTTACCGAGCAAGTTCTGTCTAAAGAGACCTTGTTTTGATTTTAAGTTATCTGACAATGACTTCAGAGCACGCTTTTGAGACTGAGACACCGCCTGTGAATCATTTTGTTTAGCAATCGAATTATCGATAAGTGCATCGACTGCTTCCTGGAGAATTCTTTTTTCATTGCGCAAAATAACATCAGGCGCGCCGATTTCTTTAAGCTTCTTGAGACGGTTGTTACGGTTGATCACACGTCGATACAAATCATTGAGATCTGATGTTGCATGTCGCCCACCATCAAGCGCAACCATAGGGCGAAGCGCTGGTGGTATAACAGGGATAAGCGTCAAGAACATCCACTCAGGGCGAATGTTTGAGTAGAGCATTGAGCGAATGAGCGACAATCGTCGTTCGAGTTTCTCTTTTTCAACTGAGCTTGCCTTCTCGAATTGCTCATCGGTTGCCTTCTTTAGCTTCTCAAGGTCTAGGTTTTTAAAAATTGTGTAAATTGCTTCAGCACCGATAGCTGCTTCAAAACATGTACCATACTTAAGTGAGAAGTGGTGATAAGCGATTTCATTCAAAACCTTGCCTTCAACAATTTCCCCAATCTCTTTTTTAGTTGTCGTCAAGATTTCTTTGAGACGCTCACGAGTCTCTTCGTCCTGGATACTTTTAATTTTAGTTTTGTATTCACTTTCAATACTTTTCAAAAGATCGTTTTTCTCATCTTGGTTGACCTTCGTGATGATATAGCCAGCGAAGTAAATAACTTTTTCGAGATCAGCAACTGGAATAGAGAGCAATATTGACATACGTGATGGCACACCTCGAAGGAACCAGATGTGCGCAACTGGACTCGCAAGTTCGATATGACCCATACGTTCTCGACGAACGATAGATTTAGTCACTTCGACGCCACATTTTTCACAGATAATATCTTTGTAGCGAATTCGTCGGTATTTACCACAGTAACATTCATAATCTTTTTCAGGACCAAAGACGCGCTCGTCAAAAAGTCCACCTCGTTCAGATCGGCCTGTACGGTAGTTGATCGTCTCAGGCTTGGTGATTTCACCGTATGACCACTCTCGTATATCGTCCGGAGAAGCAAGCTTGAGTGTTATGTAATCAAAATTTGTTGTATCAATTGTTTTCATAATGTGTAGATAAGTAATTATGCTTCTCGACCGTTACTTTTAGTGGTTTTCTTTAGTTCAACATTGAGTGCAAGGCCGCGTAGGTAATTCAAGAGCACGCTGAATGACGCCGGCGCATTTGGTTCTTGCAGTTCTTCACCTTTGATAATCGAATCGAATGTTGCTGATCGGCCGAGAATATCGTCTGACTTGATCGTCAACATTTCTCGAAGCACGTGTGATGCGCCGTATCCTTCGAGTGCCCAGACTTCCATTTCACCGAAGCGCTGACCTCCGCCTTGAGCCTTACCGCCGAGTGGCTGCTGTGTAATGAGTGAGTACGCACCAATAGAACGCATGTGAATCTTATCTTCAACCATGTGATGGAGTTTCAAAATATACATGTACCCAATTGCAATCGGTTGATCGAATGCTTCGCCCGTTCGCCCATCGAAAAGCGTCACTTTGCCTGACTCAGGTAGTCCTGCTTTGACGATTTCTTCTTTGATTTCTGTAATCGTTGCACCTGAAAATGGCGGCACGATCGCTTGGTATCCCAAGGTATGCGCTGCGTAGCCCAAATGCATTTCCAAAATTTGTCCAAGGTTTGCACGTGATGGAATACCAAGTGGCGTCAAGATAACATCAATCGGTGTACCATCTGCCTGGTATGGCATTTCTTCTTCAGGCAAAATAATCGAAATAACACCTTTGTTACCGTGGCGTCCTGCGAGCTTGTCACCGACAGAAATATTTCGGACTTGCGCAACTTCAATAACTACCTTTTTAATAATGCCAGATTCGAGATTGTGACCTTGATCGCGTGAGAAAATTTTAACACCAATAATGCGTCCTCGCTTGCCGTGTTCCATACGAAGTGACGTGTCTTTAACATCACGAGCTTTCTCAGCAAAGATTGATCTAAGTAGACGCTCTTCAGCAGTAAGTTCTGTCTCGCCTTTTGGTGTGATCTTACCAACCAAGATATCATTCTCGCGTACTTCAGCACCGATTCGGACAATGCCGTCTTCATCCAAGTCTTTGAGTTTGACCTCACCAACGTTTGGAATATCTCGTGTAGTGATTTCAGGCCCAAGCTTTGTGTCTCGAACGATACAAACGAATTCTTCAATATAAATAGAAGTAAACTTACTGTTTTTTACAAGACGCTCAGATAAAATAATCGCGTCTTCGTAGTTAGATCCTGACCATGACATAAACGCCACTAAGACGTTTTGTCCAAGCGCGATTTGTCCACGATCAGTGGTCGATGTGTCAGCTAGTATTGAACCTTTTTTTACTTTATCTCCGACAACAACACTCGGTCGCTGATGAAATGAACTAAAGTTGTTCGTTCGCTGGAAGGACATCAATTGATGAGTCTGTTTCTTTTCTTTGACATACTCAACTTCAATTTTATTTGCATCAACATAGGTCACAACACCATCTTCTTTGGCAGTGACGAGACGACCTGAATATCGGGATGCAAGCTCTTCCATACCAGTTGCTACAAGTGGTGCTTCGGGTACGATACAAGCCATAGCCTGCTTCTGCATGTTACTTCCCATGAGTGCACGGTTCGCATCATCGTGCTCGAGGAATGGCATCATTGAGGTTGCGATTGAGAATGCTTGGTTGGTCGCGACATCGATATAATGAATCTGGTCACGTGGCACAATGCCTGGCTCTGTTTTGACTCGAGCTTCAACCATTTCTTCTTCAATATTGCCGTCTTTGTCATATGGCACACCGGCATGTGCAATGTTAAAGCTCTCTTCTTCGAGCGCATTCATATAGACTACTTCGCCAGTAATCTTGCCGTTCTTCACTTTGATATATGGAGTTTCGATAATACCGAAATTACTAACACGAGCGTAGGTAGATAGGTGGAGTATGAGACCAATGTTCGGACCTTCTGGTGTATGGATCGGGCAAACACGGCCGTAGTGTGACGTATGTACGTCACGCACTTCAAGACCTGCACGCTCTCGGGTAAGTCCACCCGGACCAAGTGCTGAGAGAATACGCAAATGTTCGATTTCATTCAAGACATTTTCTTGTCCCATGAATTGTGAGAGCTGGTTCGTTGTAAAAAATTCTTTGATTCGTGCCTGCAGTGGTCGTTGATTGATGATGTTTATCGGGAGCGCTGTTGCGACATCGATTGTCGACATACGGTCTTGGATATTGCGCTTGATCTGTGTCATACCGACGCGGATTTTTTGCTGAAGAAGTTCACCAACATAGCGGACTCGGCGTTGACCCAAGTGATCGATGTCATCAGCTTCGCCGTCTGGATTCATGTTGAGTCCAACAATGTGTTCAACTATTGAAACGAGATCTTCTTTGGAAATAGTACGACGTTCGAGGTCCTTGTCATCCATGCTCATTTCAAAACGCTTGTTGAATCGGAATCGGCCAACTGGGGACAGGTCATAGCGTTCGATTGAGAAAATGCCAGTGATAAATTCTTTGGCATTTTCGGGCGTTGCCAAATCACCATCACGGAGGCGCTTGTAAATTTCTATGTATGATTCTTCACTGGTTTTTGCTGGGTCTTTCTCAAGCGCAGATTTGATCATGGTTACTGCTTCTTCGGCTTTGAAAGCTTTGAGCATTGCTTCATTGGTACTGTAGCCAAGCACACGCAAGAGCGAACTGATCGGGAATTTGCGCTTTTTATCGATGCGAACATAGAGTAAACCATCTGCATCAGACTCGATTTCTATCCATACACCTCGAGCTGGGATTATTTTTGCGCCAAAAAGTTTCTTGCCTTTAATATCAAGATCAGTAAAAAAGACACCATAACTTCGCGCGAGCTGTGAGACAATAACACGCTCAACGCCGTTGATGATAAAGGTGCCGTGATCAGTCATGAGCGGAAGATCCGCCATAAATATTTCTTGTTCTTTTGTTCCACCGAGTGTTTTGTTGGTGAGTTTAACTCGAGTTTTGAGCTGGGCTTCGTAGGTTAGTTTGTTTGCCTTGGCATAGTATTCATCAAACTTTGGTTCACCAAGATAAAACTCCGAAAACTCAAGCTGAAATTTTTTGCCTGAGTAATCATTGAGTGGAGTAAATTCTTTGAAGACTTCTTTGAGTCCTGTTTCAATCAGCCACTTGTATGAAGTGAGCTGTGTTTCTAATAGATTTGGAAATTCGACCAATGGCTTCTTATACTTTGAGAAATATTTTTTCTCGATCTTTGCTTTGGTGGGCATAGAAATTGTTGTGCCAAAGAAAGTATACAGACACAAAAATAAACGAAAAAAGCGAGGGAAGCAAAAGCTACCTTTCTTTTAAGGTCTACTGCGTTGTATTACTTTTTTGTAGCAAAATGGATAGTGACTTTGCTAATAAGGTTAGATTGAAGCCAGAGTTACTCAATCTTTCAATCGGGATAAGTATATAGGAGGAGCTAGTAGTTGTCAACTACTCTGGTGGATAATTCCCTACAATTTCTTGCCTTTTGCCTTCCATTCGTCTATTTTCTTGTGATCACCTGAGAGAAGTACCCTCGGGACTCGATGTTTCTTCCCTTTCCATTCCAAAATTTCTGGTCGTGTATAAAATTCACTACTTGAAATGCGTTCTTCTTCGAGAGATTCGAATTTGCCAAGCACTCCCGGAATCTGGCGGGAGAGCGTATCAATAAAAAGCATTGCTGGTAGTTCGCCGCCAGTAACAACATAGTCACCTATTGAAATTTGCTTTGCTTTGAGAATTTTTGACACTCTTGCATCAATGCCTTCATAACGTCCACAAATGAGAATAACATCAGTATATTTTTTAACTGTATCTTTAATGTATTTTGTTGTCAGCATTTCCCCACTTGGTGAAAAATTGATAATCAAAACTTTTGACTTTTCACTTTTCACTTTTGACAATATTTTCTCTACTGCTTTCAAAATCGGTTCCGCTCGCATGATCATGCCAGGCCCTCCGCCAAATGGCCGGTCATCAACAACTGCTGAAATGTTCCCATCCGGCCAAACTTTTTTGTATTTACCCGTCACGAACTTGCGTGGATTGTAGAAGTCCACTTTGATTTTCTTATTCTTTATCGCCCGACCGATAATCGACTCCTTGAGATAAGAATCAAAGCTCTCGGGGAAAATGGTAATAATATGAAATTTCATAATTTTAGATTACAGGTTATGTACTAAACATTCAAGTAAATATAAAAAGTGCCGAACAAATTCGCTCGGCACGCCCTTTATTGTTGAAAAAATATTTAATTATTAATTGGTAACAGATTGATTTTTTCACTATCTATGTCACCATCTCTATCAAATGGTAAATTATAGAAGTAATTGACAGGTTTGCCATCGGGAAGGCACCCATAATAGAGTACCAGGTAAAAATTTCCGTTCAAATCTCTTGTTGGCTTAGACATTGGTATAAGTGTAGCAACATATGAATACTTACTTAATTCATTTGGAATTTTTACTTCAAGTCGCCATTTATAACATTCATTTGAATGATTTTCATCAATTCCATTACAACCAAAAAAATTCCTGAAAACATATAGCGTGTCCTGAAGTGCAAGTGTCATATAAATTCCACTGTATTTCACAGAGTCTTCACCTGGCCAACTATATACATAAGAAATTGAGCCTGCAAGGTACTCACTGGTTGAAGCTGGTTGATCATTATCATACAAAACACCCTCAACGACATGGCATTTTTTTGATTTAATTATGGGAACCTCCTGAGACTTTTTTGGATTAGATTCAAAAAGAAGTGCATGCCTTGGATCTGATTTCGACCCAATAGTGAGTGCAGTTTGGCAATCACCAGCAGCTAAATATCCCGTAGAAAGAGTTTGCGAAACCCCATTCAACGAAGTTAAGGTAGCAAAAATACTCAATAAAAAATGTAGTTTCATGATTTTAAATTTAAAGAGCGTTAGAAAAAACTTTTTATACAATACACTATAAAATTACAAATGTCAACAAACAAAATCCGCTCAAGAGCGGATTTTGTTTGTATTTTCTATTTACTATTCACTAATTACTTTTTACTTTATCTATATTCCCTTCAAATCTTCCATCGCTGCTTCAACAGACGAAGCACCTGGAGCTTTCATACCACCTTCTGGTTCATTGATTTTCAAATTGACTCGAGCATTGTTCTTCATACCGATGACGCGTAGGAGCGTGCGGATAGCTTTGGCTGTGTTACCTTGGCGACCGATAATTTTACCCATATCTGCCTGATTTACAGTAAGCGTAATGAGGACACCCATTTCATCAACCGTACGGTCGATCTTCACAT
The DNA here is from genome assembly GCA_016699085.1 of Candidatus Nomurabacteria bacterium. Classification (NCBI taxonomy): domain Bacteria; phylum Candidatus Nomuraibacteriota; species Candidatus Nomurabacteria bacterium. The sequence continues at coordinate 41,220 of CP064958.1, forward strand.
CGTTAGGATTGTCGACCAATGCTTTGACTATATATTCGAGAAACGCTTTATCGTCGTTCATATGTTATAGAATGTTCATAATATGCAGTACTTTCGACAGTACAGTCTGCTTGGCTATATTGTATATAATTAGCTACAGTGCGTCAATATAAAATCTCACCTTAGAGGTGAGATTTTATGCAGCTCCTTTAGCTTCTTTGCGTTTCTTGGTTGGGCTTTTCTTTGAGAGGACATTTCGTTTCTTGCCGGTAATCACGCCTTCTTTGATCATGTGGTTATGCATTGTGTCAGTTAGCTTGGCACCCATTTTCATCCAGTGTGCTATGCGATCTTTGTTGATCGTCATTTTGCCGCCATGAGGATTGAAGGTCCCCAAGATTTCGAGAAACTTACCGCTCTTGGTGCTGTTTTTAGAATCAGTTAAAACGACGCGGTAATGCGCTTCGTTTTTTCGCCCTATTCGCTGTAATCTGATCATTAACATGTGTGGAACTATACTAGCAGATATACACTTTTTGGTCAAATAAAAAATCCCACAGCTCTTTGTACTTGGTACTAAAGTATAGCTGTGAGATTATTGAAGTCACATTCGTATATAACTTTATCGGCGAATCCTAATTCGATTGCGGGTAGTGGTGGAATACGAGTATCCATACGAAAAAGTTCACGCAAACAATCCTTTGATATTTTTTTTGTTGATGCATTCAAGAAAAATCCATACATCTGCTCTTGTGGAAGTTGCAACGTCTCTTTTTCCTTTTTTTGTTCCTCAAAAAGAGCTTTCAAATCAGTCTCCGCAGTAATCGGTTTTGATTTTGCGCTAATTAAGTGAAAATACAAAGAAGAGCCAGGTTCATACATAATACGTATGGTGCAAGCTTGAAATACTAATGCACCAATAGAATCTACTCGTCCCCATGCAACCCCAACTATTACAACATTATATTTTTCACGATACTCTTCTAAAATTAAACGATACATTTGGTAGCCTGCCTTTACATTGCCCCCATTTGTTTCAAAAAAAATGAAAATTGGTTCTGTATTTTCTTGGCAAAGTTTGTACAGTTTATCATTTAAAGAAAGAAGATCTTTTTTACTTAGACCATTTTGTGTAATAAAAACAATTCTGCGTTCCAACTGTTCTTCTGGTGTGAAAGAAGGCAGTGGAGATTTTTGATGTTTTTTCAAGGTGCCTCCTTTTAATTTGACAGTATAGGAATTAAATAAGTATGTCAATTTATAAACCCCGTTTTTAAAATTTTAAAAACGGGGTTTATGATTTACATACCATAAATCATTCTTTGTTGTAACACCGGTTGCAACTAGAATACTGGAAAAAATCACGGGGATCCTCAGGAAACAAATCTGATTCCGGATCTGTGGCATTTTCCATATTCCAATCTTTCCCCACTAAAGAGGTGAAGTTATCTTCCACTTCCGGGTTTGGTTTGCTCAAAGGAGTGTTTTCGTCATTTTCTTCTTCATTCTCTGAATGATTCGTAGTTGTTGCATTACTTTTCATGGGATTTTCTATTTGTTTAGTGAAAAAATTGGTTAAAAAGTCATGTATAAGCGCATACTGTGCCCAAACAAGACCTTTCAAACAATTTCTACCTATCCCCTATGTCGTACAATTTTGCCTATTATTATAGACGATTTTTTATATTTTGTCAATATACGACTACCTATGCTAGAATATATCCATGAATAAAGGGCATTTCGACTATTCTACTCCTATATGAAACCAAAACACAAGCCAAAAGGTGCAAAACTAAAACCCCACAAAAATAAACACGATCATGGCGCTAAAAAATCCGATTCACTTTTGGAAGGCGCTTTGTCTGTCTCAGGCAAAGGCATAGGCATGCTCAGGCTCAAAGAAAAGAAGCTTGAGATCGAAATCATGCCTGAGTATTTACACACTGCACTCCATGGTGATGTTGTCACCGTCAAAACTCTCCATAAAGGCAAAGGTGGCAAGGCAAGCGGCGAAGTAGTCGACATACTTGCTCGCGCCAAACCTGGTTTCGCAGGAGTACTTGAAACCCACAACGATAAATACTATCTTCTACCGTCAGATTCAAAAATGTATACCGATATATTGATAGACAAAGCCAACTTAAACGGCGCAAAAGTTGGAGATAAAATTTTCGTCACGATTACAAAGTGGACTGAAGGCTCTATGCCAGAAGGCAACATCCAAGAAGTACTCGGTAAACCATACGAGAACAATGCCGAAATGCGAGCCATCGCACTTGAACGTGGTTTTGCAACTGACTTCCCTCCGATCGTTGAACGTGAAGCACATGCATTACTAACTGAGAAACCGGATCTCAGTACTCGCCGAGATTTTAGAACTATTCCTACGTTTACGATCGATCCATTTGATGCCAAAGATTTCGATGATGCACTATCATTTCAAACTCTCCCTGACGGCACGTACGAGATCGGTATTCATATTGCCGATGTATCGCACTATGTTCGCCCAGGCACAGAGCTCGACAAAGAAGCCTACAATCGTGCCACGTCAGTCTATCTCGTTGATAGGACGATTCCCATGCTTCCTGAAATTCTTTCCAATGATCTCTGTAGTCTCAAAGAAGGCGTCGACAGATTAACGATGAGTGCAGTTTTTATTATTGATACTAATGCGCACGTACTCAAAGAATGGTTCGGTCGCACCATCATTCATTCAGACAGACGTTTTACCTACGAAGACGCTCAGGCAATCCTCAATGCTGGCGAAGGGCAATTTTATGATGAACTCAAAGTGCTCGACACGCTTGGCAAGAAACTTACAAAAGGCCGCTTCCGTGAAGGCGCTATATCACTCGAGCAAGATGAAGTTAAATTCGTCCTTGATGAGTATGGGGTACCACTCAAAGTAGTCAGGAAGACTCGCATCGATACAATGAAACTTATTGAGGAATTTATGCTTCTTGCAAATAAGAGCGTTGCGAAACATATTGCTTTGGGGGCACCGAAAGATGAGCGAGTTTTTATTTACAGAGTCCATGACACTCCCGATAAAGAACGCATTGAGGAACTGGTTTTCTTCTTGAAATCCCTAGGCTACACACTCAAGCTCAAAGACGGTCTTCCGTCCCCACAAGATATCAATCGCCTCATGCAAGAAATTGAAGACAAGCCGGAACGCGCAACGATCCAAACCGCAATCGTCAGATCAATGGCCAAAGCAATTTATTCAACCAACAATATTGGCCACTATGGACTCGCTTTCAAATACTACACACACTTCACCTCCCCGATCCGCCGATACCCAGACGTTATTGTCCATCGTTTATTGATGGAATATTTAGAGAAACGGAAAATCAACAAAGAGCATTTTGCCAATTACACAGCATCGGCACTGCATTCATCGATGCGAGAGAAACAAGCAGCCGATGCTGAGCGAGGATCGATTAAGTATAAACAAGTTGAATATATGGCAGACCACATCGGCGAAACATTCCAAGGTGTGATTTCTGGTGTTACCGAATGGGGACTCTATGTTGAAGAAAAAGAGACAAAGTGTGAGGGCATGGTCAAGCTTCGCGATTTGACTGATGATTACTATGTCTTCGATCCAAAGCGCATGCGTGTCGTCGGTGAAAAGAAAAAGAAAGTCTATCGTATCGGCGACGAATTAACCGTAAAAGTTGTTACAGCAAACCTTGAGAAAAAAATTATTGATTACGCCATTATCGAAAAGTAATCCATGGGAAAAAAGCAATTGAAACTACTAAGCCAAATTGGTATGACCATCGTGGCACTTGCAGTCGGCATTGCCATTGCTGCTGGTATTTTTAGTGGTGCATCTATACTAGGGACAACTATCAAATCAACGAGTGTAAAAATACTCGCCTATATAAACAAGCCTGTTACCCATATTGAACAAGCATTACAAGGGCAACCACTAGCGACAACCCAAGCGCTATTTGATCCCAATGCTCCCATTGAAATCAAACTCGGCAATGTTAGCGATGGTGATTTTTCTCCGCCAGAATCTGGCAAAGTCATCCGCATTAATCTAGACACGATGCAGCTAGACCAATACGAAGATGGGACTCTCAAAAATACAATGAAAGTGCTTTCCAAAGGCAAAGTCGGTTCGTATTGGGAAACACCTGGCGGCAACTACACCGTATTAACCAAAGAAGAAAAACATCTCTCAAGTATGGGGCAAGTATGGATGCCGTGGAGCATGCAATTTTTCGGCAATTATTTTATCCATGGCTGGCCGTACTATCCAAATGGCAACCCAGTGACTGACATCGGCTACTCTGGCGGCTGTATTAGACTTTCAAATGATGATGCCAAATCACTCTATAAATGGGCAGACCTTAGGACTGAAGTATCTATTTACAATACTAAAGGTACATTACCGAAAGAAGTCGCCTTGAGGTCACCGTACTTTTTAAGGAATCCAAACATCACTCCGCAAGTGAGCGCGGGGGCATTTGTTGTAGGTGATATCGAATCAGGCGACATACTGCTACAAAAAAACATGAATGCCATTCACCCTATTGCGTCTGTCTCCAAACTCATGACTGCACTCGTTGCGCTCGATATAGTCCATCAGCGTGCCTTTGCCAAAATTTCAAACCAAGCATTAGCAACAAGCGGACAAAACGCAGGCTTTACCACACATGATCATCTAAAAAATTCTGATATCCTCTACCCACTCTTGATGCAATCGTCAAATGATGCAGCAGAAATTTTAGCAGAACAAAATGGCCGCAAAAGCTTTATAATCGCAATGAATGAAAAGGTTGGCTCACTCGGACTTTTAGCAACTTCATTTGATGACCCATCCGGACTCTCAGCAAAAAACACCTCGACCGCGCTTGATCTGTTTAAGCTTGTTCGGCATATCTCCACATTTAAAAACTATATCTTCGATATTACGACGACCAAACAATACTCCACTTCATCACATGCGTGGGTAAGCAGCAATCAATTCTTAAATGTAAGCGGATATGTCGGTGGCAAAAGTGGCTATACTGATCCAGCCAAACAAACAGGTATATCACTTTTCAAAGTGCCTATTTCAGAATTTGAAACTCGTACGATTGCGGTAACGCTTCTCCAAAGTGATGATAGGCGCACCGACGTCCTCAAACTCATGGACTACGTCAAAAAGAATATGTACCTAGGCGCACCACGCGCTATCAAAGTAGCGACCAATACCGCCACACCAAGCAAAAAAGTATCACTACTTTTTGGTGGTGACATTATGCTTGATCGTGGCGTCAAAACATCTGTAGAAAAAAATTTTGGTGGCGACTATAATAAACTTTTTGATAATATAGGAAGCATCAAAGATGCTGACATAACATTTGTGAATCTCGAAGGTCCTGTATCAGATGTGGGCAATAATGTTGGCAGCAAGTATTCATTCCGCATGGATCCAAAAGTACTACCAGCACTCCTTAATGCTGGTATTGATATCGTTTCATTTGCAAACAACCACGTCGGCGACTGGAACAAAGCAGCATTCAATGACACACTCGGAAGACTTACAAAAAATGGCATTCTCTACACTGGCGCAGGCAGTAGTAAAGCTCAAGCAGAAGAGCCTACGATCATTGAGAAGAATGGTCTTAAGGTTGGCTACTTAGGATTCTCTGATGTTGGACCTGATTGGGTCGCAGCAACTGACAAAGCATCTGGGATACTACTAGCCAGTGATCCAGATTTTGAAGGTATCATACGACGCGCACGCGCAAAGGTAGATATACTCATTGTCTCTGTCCACTGGGGCACCGAATACAAAGAGCACACAGCTCATCAATCCTACCTCGCCCACCGTGCGATAGATAATGGCGCCTCACTTGTTATCGGCCATCATCCACATGTCGAACAAGCAACCGAAACCTACAAAGATGGTCTTATTGTCTACAGTTTAGGAAATTTTATTTTCGACCAGTACTTCTCGCCCGAAACTATGCAAGGTCTCATTGTTAGTGTTGATTTTGATGGTAATAAAATTACTACTGTTACCAAAAGTACGGTAAAACTCAACACTATGTACCAACCAGAATCGATTACCCCCAAAGAATAATATGGTATAGTCGAGGTATAAAAATACTAGTTTATGAGAATTTCATCTATCAAAACTTCAACGTATGTCTATAGTATTTGCACCATTGTGCTAGTTTTTTCTATTTATTTTATTGACATTCATCTCTATGCAAAGCCAACACACCAGGGAGTATCTGAAAACAATGTACCTTCTAGTTCTCTTGTAGCGTCCCTCCCTGTTGCAACAAACATTGTCGAAACACAGACAGCAAAATATACCATCAACAACATATTTAATGTCGTACCGATTGACCCAGCCGGGAATAAAAAAGTTGTACTTCTTACTATGGACGATGGGCCAAAATCAAAGACTACTCTTGATCCAATCCTAGCCACACTCGATGCTAAAAATGTTCACATACTTTTCTTTGTAGTTGGGTCATACGTCAAATTACACCCTGATCTAACTACCGCCATGCAAGCTCATGGCCATACTATAGGTAATCACACCTGGGATCATGCCAACCTCACGAAACTGCCGATCGAAAAGCAGATCAAAGAGCTAGACGATACATCAAAGATTATCAAAGACACAATCGGCACACTGCCGCAGTTTTTCCGCCCACCGTACGGCATGGCTACAGCAGAAGCAAAAGAGTATGTTAAAGAAAATAAAATGACGTACATGACCTGGTCGCTCGGAGGCGAAGATTGGGTGAAGAAATACCAGAGCAAAGATGCACTAGCACAGCATATCGTCGAACAACTTCATCCAGGAGCCAATATTTTGATTCATGAATTCCCATGGACCCGCGACGCGTTGCCAGAGATTATCGACGGCATACGAGCGGCAGGCTATATCATCATCGATCCAAAAGAAATTCAGACACTATAGTAAAATAAAATGCCCCGTACGTTCGGAGCATTTTTCTTATTCTGCATATTTTTATATTATACATTCAAGCAAGAAGTTCTTTGGCTTTTTCGGCTATAACTCTTGCCTGCATAATTCCTTCTTCCTTCGATACATTTAATAACTTATGAAAGTATGGAAGATTTTCTTTCTCTAAAAAAACATCCATCGACTCACTGCTACGGGTCGTAACTACAATAACATGAGCTTTTGGTAAATATTTTATCACGTAGCTATAGTACAAAAAAATGCCTGCATTAAAACCATTATCTAAATAATATTTAGCAGTTCTTTTTTTATCTTTCTTAGCTTCACAATCAATAGTGACATCAAATGCTTTGCCTGCAACGCCGCCGGTAAGTGTTACTATTTCTTCTGTACTTACATGCATCATTGCATCAAGAATTATAATATCGTACAGTATGCCACTTTGTATCGCTGCGATGGCATCTTTAACCGTACGTGTATGATTTACAATTTTAAAACCCAGATTGAAAAGTCGTAAAAAAAACTTATTTTCAAATTTTGGATGTTCAATATATAGCACTCTATTTTGGCATGCCATAAAAAGAATTTTTCGTGAACAATACTTATCTGGGATATTACTATTTATTCTCAATATGTCAAGGAGACCAGAAACTTACTTCGCTATCTGCACTGCTTCGTCGAACTTGATCGATAGGAGCTTGGATGCACCATCAGAGCCGATTGTCACTCCGTAGAGTACATCAGCGCGAGACATGGTTTCTCGATTATGCGTTACGACGATGAGTTCAGAGTATTTCGATAGACTTTCGATCATATTGCCGTATTTTTTACTGTTAGCTTCGTCGAGTGCTGCATCAGTCTCATCGAGTACGAGAAATGGTGGCGGATTGACTTGCGACATGGCAAAGAGAAGCGCGATAGATGTGAGCGATCGCTCGCCACCTGAAAGCATGTTGAGGTCTTTGACCTTCTTATGTGGCAATGACACATTGATCTCAATGCCACGCTCAAATGCTAATTCCCCATCAGCTGACATTTCTTCTTCATCTTCCTCTTTGCTCTTCCTCTTATGCTCAACCACTATAGCGAGAAAGGCACTACCCCCACCGAACATGAGTGCAAAGAATTCTTGGAACTGTTTATTGATCTTGAGTATGCCAGCTTTGAATTCTGTATCGAGCTTTTCCTTGAGTTCTGCAATGAGACGTTTGAGTTCGTTGATAGATACTTCCAAATCTCCAAGCTCTCGCGCTAGGAATTGATCACGCTCCTTGATGCTTTCGTACTCTTTGAGTACATCACTGCCACTACCACCACCGGCATCTTCAATTTTAATTTTGATGCGTTCAATTCTCTTACGCAGATCTTCTTGTACTGACCGCTCAACTGCTTCCCCTTTGTTTATATGTTCTGGAGCGCCTACCAATACTCGCGCTTCTTGTTGTTCATTAGCATACGCAGTCGTTACTGTTTCAAGCACATCTTTACGCAACCGGAGCATTTCTAATTTTGCATTGATAGCGTTTTGCTTGGCTTTAAGTTCATAGGATTCACGTTCGCTTTCACGCAGTGCTCGCTCATGAAGTAGCGTAGCATTTTGAAGCTTCTGTAATTCCCTTTCATAAGCAACATACTCTTCGTCGTACACTTCGAGTGCGCGGATCAGCTCTTTGATTGAACCTTCGACATTTTGTATATGTTCACTATCTTCTGTAGTTTCGCTTTGTGCTACATCTACTTTTTGGAAGAAAACCAATTTCTCTCTGACATTACGAAGAATAGGAATCGCATCAGACAATGATGCTGCTTCGATCGCTTCGGCAATCATAGCTTCAAGTTCTCCGATGAGCACTTCAACTTCTTCTTTCGGAATCATTGTTTGCTTTTGTGGAGCGTCTTTTTTCACTGTGAGTGCCTCGAGAACCCCCTCAAGACGTCCCAGATTTCTACTCGTATCATCTCGCTTTTTCTTAAGTGCAAAAATTTTCTCCTCTAGCGTTGCAATATCACGGGTGACACTCGCATCAGTTGGCGCCACTGCCGGCACCTCAACACCTGCGAGGGCTTCAGTGATTTTCTTGGCTTCGATTTCATGCTCTACTCGTTCTTTTTCGATTGCAGCTTTTTCGGTTGTTATGTAATATTCCTCATTTGCAAAATACGTCGTATATAATCCTTGCAGTTCCGTACGAAGCTCTTTGGCTTTTTCGATTTTTTCAACTTGTTTGCTCAAAAACGTAATATGCGGAGAAAGTTCCCGTCGTAGTGATCCTACTTCTTTCATATTGGCGAGTGTACGCTCGAGTTTGCGCTCACTTTCGCGGAGCTTGTACTGATAGACACGAAGTCCCAGTGCATCTTCGATCATGCTACGACGATCTTTAGAAGATGCATTGAGTACTCGATCTGCTTCACCTTGGGAAATCATATGGTGGCCAGAACTACCAATATGCACTGAGGCGAGAAGCTCTAAAATATCTTTAAGTCTCACTTCTGAACCATTGATACTGTATCGATTGGCACCATCGCTATAGACTTCACGACTTAGTGTGATTTCATCAAACGCAATATTTGGAAGTCCGCTCGAATTATTGGCAAATGAGAAAATTTTTTTGCGATTATCAAACACAATACCGACTGACGCACGCGAAGGTGCACTCAAACCTTTTGATCCCTTAAAAATAAGGTCAGTGCCAGATTTGCCACGCATTGACTTGATTGACTGCTCGCCCAACACAAAACGTATAGCTTCAACGACGTTTGATTTACCAGAACCATTGGGACCAACGATTGCAGTTACGGGTGACGTAAAATCAAGAACCGTCTTTTTGCCGAATGATTTAAATCCACTTAGTTCGAGGCGCTTGAGGTACATAATAATTGCTAATCAAGCCAGCCTTTTACTTTTAATGCTTCTTGGGCTGCCTTCTGTTCAGCTTCTTGTTTTGATTTACCTTTGCCTTGTGCAATAAGTTCACCGCCGAAATAAATGCCAGTGGTAAAGTGCTTATCATGATCGGGACCACTCTCTCCCATAACACGGTACAGTGGCGTCACGCCGAAATATTCTTGTGCACGTTCTTGGATCAAACTCTTTGGATCGCGCCATAGCTTCTTGGCAACAATCTCATCCATCAAAGTAAAAAGTTCATTTGCAATAAATTCTTTTACCGCATCGTAGCCTTGATCAAGATAAATAGCACCCAAGTAGGCTTCAAAGGTATTCGCGAGTATGTATTGCCTCGCTTTGCCCATATCTTTTGACTCACCTTTAGACAGGAGCAGGAATTCATTCATACCAAGTTTTGTAGCAACTTCTGCAATCGTATTAGCATTAACGAGTGCTGCGCGAAACGATGTGAGTTCCCCCTCGCTATGGTTTTCGTATTTTTTATAGAGATAGTCCGTGACAACAAGTTCGAGTACTGCATCACCGAGGAATTCTAAGCGCTCATTATGCCAAAGCCCAAGCCCCGGATTCTCGTTAATATACGAGCGGTGAATGAACGCCTGCATTAACAGCTTCTTATCGTTGAAAATAGTTTTTGTTTTTTGTTCAAATGCTCCAAAATCAATCATACTAGAGGTTAGACGTTAGGCACTAGGCGCTAGCAATTGCTACAGCCTAAAGCCTAGAGCCTAAAATTTACTTAGTAATAATTTCGACTGCCTTCGCCAAAAGCGGCAAGATATCATCGTAGGTCTTGATCTCTCCTATTTCATGCAAAGGAAACCACCGTGCACCATCGAGCCCACCAGAGCTCGAAAGCTTCAAATCTTGGTATGGTGCTTCTGCCAAGAAGAAATGTACCACCTTTCGGATCTTACCTTTTTCTGGGTGGGATGCAATATATTCTGACTCACCTAATTTTTCGAGCACTTTTATTGGCAATCCTAATTCATCATTGATCTCTCGAACGACTGCGACATCTTCTGCCTCATCACCATCAACACCACCTTTGGAAAGTGTCCAGTAACCGAAAACATCATGCACGAGCGCAAGATAAATCACATCGTTAGTCCTCGCGTAAATGACTGCGCCTGCTTTTTTCTCAACAGGAAGCTTGGTTATATCGATCGGTGTATCATCTTTCTTTTTCTTTGATGTTTGCTCTTTGCCTGGCTCACCGATTTCTTTATAGACAGCACCCAAGACGCCATTGACGAACTTGCTCGATGTCTCTCCGCCAAATGCTTTAGCGAGTTCGATGGCTTCATTGATAGCAACTTTTGGCGGCACTTGCTCGCGATTACCGAACAAAAGTTCCGCGAGGCCCAATCGTAAAATATTTCGATCAACAACAGAAATTTTATCGAGCGGCCATTCTGGAGCTGCCTTTTCAATAATTTCATCTATGATGGTACGTTTTTTTAATACGAGTTCAGTCAACTCATGCATGAATTCGAAATCCTCAAGCCCTGGACCGAATTCGCCCTCATTGCGCCTGAGTACTTCTTCTATATGCGCATCATCTTTGCTGTTGAAATCCCACTCAAAGAGTGTTTGGAGAACGATTGAACGTGAGAGATGCCGATTTGCCATAAATAAGGAACAAAGTTATAGATTAGAGTGCCACATAGATATGTATCTACTGTAACATATTTTTCTCTGGGGAAACAATACTAAAGCTACTTTTTGAGTGCCTTTGCCTTAGCAGCTTTTTTCTCTGCTTTTGCCGTCACATTCATGACGGTTTTGCCCCGATAGGTGCCAGTCGTGAGAGAAACATGGTGGCGCAAGTGTGCTACCCCAGTTTCTTTATCAATAGAAAAAAGCTTGCGCTTGAGTGCGTGATGAGAGCGTCTATTTGCAGTGTGACTGCGCGTATGTCGCATTCGGACTACCATGCGAGAAACTGTAGCATAGAAAATATTTCTTTACAAGTCTTGGTGTATATAGGTTTTGCGGTGGAGGGGCGATAGTCCATATTTACTGATTGCTAGGTAATGCGCCTTCGTACCATAACCTTTGTGGACATCGAATCCATAGCCAGGGTATTTTTTCCCCATGGTTGCCATATATCTATCTCGCAGTACTTTCGCACAAATAGAAGCACACGAAATCACTGGTTCTTTTTCATCACCTTTGATAATGGTTGTTTGATTTGTATATATAAACGGCGCCTTGAGTCCTCCATCGAGTACCATACGTTCTTTAGATTTGATTTTTAGTTTTTTGAGACAGTTGATCAATGCTTTACTAATTGCTTGATTAATACCGATTCGATCTATTTCTTTGGCACTAATCAAAACGACTGCAAAGTCACAATGCTTTTCTTTTTGCCATATCTTAAATCTAGCAAACCATTTTTCCCTCTGTAATGCAGTTAACTTCTTCGAATCCCGAAGCGGTAAGGCTATTTTTCTAATGAGCGATCTGTAATTTGAAATTTTGAATTCAAAAACTCCAACAGCCACAGGACCCGCTATTGGTCCTCGTCCCGCTTCATCAATACCGACAATAGTTTGCATAGTTTGATTGTAGCAAAAGAAAAGCCCGCCATCTTTTAGAGATGACGGGATGTTAAAAATTTCAATGACTCTGGCAGTATCAATACGAGTCACGGACTCGCAAAGCATGATATGTCTTTATTCAAGCCTTCAGGGAACACGGTCCCCTTTTTCGCCTCAAAAGTTCGAGTTGATGGTTTTACTTTCTGATGTGGAATATTGCGGCTAAAACAAATTTGAAGGCAGCGTTATTCGAAATCAAGGAAAGTCCAAAAAGTACGCTATTTTTTATTGGCAGAAGCGAATGAACATGAGCTAAAATAGAGTATACGCAAAATCAATTTTTTGTCAAACAAAAACCCCATCAGCATAGCTGTGGGATTGGGACTGTTAAGTACTTTTATTTATTCAGTTCTACACTCTTCTGTATTGCCAACATACTCTCTTAATGCCTTAAAAAAATCATCCAAGGAACCATTATCTTCTCTCCACAACTTCAATGCTGTGTTTGGTTTTTCTTCTGGCCCTTCAGGAATTCTTACATATTTTCTTTCTGGTGATTTACTACCAGATAAAATCATTACCATAACGAAAACTATGAATATCACTATTGCAAAAAAATTCAGTTGCATAGCAATATCACCATTACTTGCAGATGCATTATTAGCAATCAAGAGGAGCATCAAACTTGCTGCAACTTTTGAAAGTAACCTTAAATAATTGTATGCAGGTACCGGCTCAACTGTCGCCCATTCGTATTGATGGGCAGTTTGCGTAACACCATATGGTTCTTCTTCTAACATATCTACCATTTCTGTCTTTTGATTTTCTTCTTCAATAGCCAAAGTTGCGACCAATCGAGATTTATCACGTCTTTCTTTCCATATCTTATAACTAGCTATAAGAAGTACAAAAGCAACAAGAATGCCATATATTTTGTATAATTTCGCATCGCTTTCTCGTACCTGCTCTGCATGCAATTGCATAGCCTCTCTTTCTTTTTTAGAATACTGGCTGGCAGTATCCTTTGATACCGGAATCATATTCGATATACCATTTGGGACTGGATATGCTTCTTTGAAAGCATCTTCAGCAGTCGTCTGTGCTGTTTTGATTGCAACACTTTCAGCTGTAACAGCAGAGCTATTTTCATGATTTCCTTGTAGGTATCTATAAACGATTTCACTCGCAGTTTCCAAAGGTTGATTTAAGTGTTGGATAATCTGATTATTACCGAGGTTGAATTTAAAAATTCTACCCTCCTTAATATGATCCATATCATGAATATTCTTCATTCCTGGATTAAGGGTAATAGAATTCATGAGAATTTGTCTTGTACTATCCATTAGACTGGATTTCGCGGAAGCGGTTAAGGTACAAATTACAAACATTGTGACAATGAGAAGTATATTTTTCATTTGTTCGATTGTTTTAGAAGTTTGGCTGTATTGTAGCATTTATAATTGCAAATGTCAATAAAGCTTATTTTATTGCTTATATGGTTCATTGACATAGCATTTCCAATGCTTTATAGTTAGTTTTCCCTATCACAAATCTAGCTGTAAACCGTTAGAATAGGGCTAGTGGCAAAGTGAAATACCTTTTTGCGATGTTTTACTTTTCACTATCATTTTATTAGTAAGAGTAGTTATGGAGGCCATTTTGGCTAACAAACGCTCATTTTATAACCATATGAAACCAACACTCAAAACAAAAGTATTGGGCACATTCGTTTTTGTTGTGCTAGCCCTCGGTGTTTCTTTCATGAGTTACTCTAATGCATTTGCAAAATTAGTGACTCAAGGTACGAAAGTTAATGCGACAGGTACAATCCTTTCTATGGACACTGAAGCACAGTCATTTGTGTTTCAAGGTACAGCGACAGGCGTTGTGACAGTCTATGTAACTGAAGGCACGATGTTTGGTGGTAACCTCGCTGGTCTGTCAGACTTATCAGCTGGTGACACTATTCAAGTCGTAAACCAGAAGACTGAAGGCGTAAACTATGCCCTCAAGATTCGAGAAATCAACACTGGCGCAGGCTACGGCTATGGCCCTAATCAAGTTTCTATCGCTAAGGCAATGGTAGTTTCTACATCAGAAAACCATGTCCTTGTCGCTGTTGGTCAAACCAATATTGACATCACGGTTAATGCTGCAACAACATTTGTTGGAACAACATTTGAAGATATCACAGCTGGCGATATGCTTATGATTACTGGTGCTGATACAGGTACAGAATACGTCGCAGATATGGTTACACTTTTGTAATCCATCTCAAAGACAAATAATAAAAGCCGCATATATGCGGCTTTTATTATTGCTCCCTATTCAAATTCGTAGACTATGATCGTTGGTGTATCGAGCACTACCTTGAGTTCCGACGATTCGGTAATGCGCCAGTATTTCTGCCAGTCAGATTCTTTAAGTAAGACTATGTAGCCCACATTATTCGCCTTGAGTGTTGCTACAGCTTCAGGGGTTGGTGTTACGCCTTGCACCCAAAGCGTGATGAAGACTTCCCATGGGTCAGTTCGTGCACTATCGAGGTAGGCATTATCGACATTTTTACTTGCAACAACTGAATTGTTAAAAAACATTATTGCAGGATTCACGATTCGGCGATAATTTGCAAATGAAATATCCATATATTGATGCCACGGCAGTAAGAGCACCGCTTTCGTATCTTCACCGACAACATACTTTGAATCGATGTAGGTTCTGGCACTATACCAATCTTTCGGATACTCACTCGGTGTAAGTTGACCTTGATACCCCCAAGCCATCGGATAAATAGCTACCAAGGTCACAGCAACCAGTCCTGCTACTAGTGTTCGTCGAGCAACTATTTTATTTTTAAAATAAAGTTCCGTCATAACGAGCACGCCGTATGAAACGAGGAATGCATATGACAATGCGATCAGCCCACTTAGCTTTTCTGTTTCCCGCAATCCTTTAAATCCTGGGACGACCCCCAAGAGCCAATCAACAATTGCTTTGGAAAATGCACTACCATAACCAACAGAAACTATAACTACCGGGATAAACGTCACAAAGAGTATAAATGGTAACAGATTGCGATTTTTTTCTTGCCAAGCACGCCGTATACCAAAGCTTGCAATGAGGATATATAAACCAGGCACAACAAACCAATACGGATTTGTATCTTTAGGCAGTAGTTCATCGCTACTCCAAAAGCCGTAGAGTCCAAGCACATTAGGATACACACCGAGCTTCTGATCAGCCGTGGTGGCAAACGCGCGAAAATCTGTTGTCACGATTTCTTGATATGAGGAATCTTTTTTGTGTAATGCCCCATAAAGCCAAAAGCTATTGACGACACCAACACAGACGATGACAGCAAGCACTACTTTGCATGCACGCAAAACTTGCGCTCGAGAAAAAAGGTTTCGATTAATGACAACCCACCCTAGCATATACACGAAACCAAACGCGTATGCAATGTACGCAAAGTGAAGTGAGAATATCGGATAGAGTGAAGCAACAATAGCAAATTTAATAATATGTTTTTTAGTTGGAGCATTGACGAGTGTTACAAGATACGAAATAAAAATCGGCAACATCCCATAACCTGCCATAACGAGCCATTGACCTGAGAAAAATCGCTCATAGACCCATGGATTTGCCATGTAGATGATACCCGAGAGTGTAGCGAGAGATCGAGAAAAGTATTTTTTACTGAGGCGATACATAGCAATACCTGGCAACAGTAAGACCCCAGCAAGCAGTAATTTCGTTGTGAGTGGCGTGCCAATACTTTGTGCTACGACGTAGAGAATATATCGAAGCGGATAGTTTGATGGAATAATACCTCCTGTGATAGGTTGCACATGCATATCTGGCGGAAAGCCCATATCGAGGAGAAATATATATCCAGGCGCAAACAGTGGCACCATGACTGCCATAACGAAAGCAACGAACAGGATATAGGGTAGATATTTCTCTATGGTTTGCATATGCATTATTTTTTAGCCTTGGCTTCCCTGCTGTATTCCCAGATCTGTTTGATAACACCGATTGATAAGAAATAAAATGCAAAGGTTGCTACTCGCTCGGCCGTTGCATCTGTTATAACGAACATAAACTTAGTCAAAATCAAAAGTATCGGAATAAGAATGAGACATACCAATGCGCACGTGATAGCAAATCTCGAGTCAATATGCCAGTAGAATAATGCCGTTGCAAATGCCAAAAATACTCCCCCTTCGAAACTCAAAACTACAGTACCCAAAACAACAACGAGCGCAACTAGGCCTGCACCTATATAGTCACGCTTGTGTAATGTTGTGAGCCACCCATAGACATCACCAGGAGTTAGTAGATAGTCAGTAAGTCTTGCCATAATGTATACAGCCTAGCACGAAAACTATCGAGTCATAAGCACTTTACAAAAATGGTGATGAGAGTACAGTACAGAGGAACCTAAACCTCTTTATATGGGAATCTACGGAGAAATTAAGGCAAGACCAGAAAAATACACCGTAAACACTATGGACGTTGGAGATATAGCATATTTAGATCCAAGTGAAATCATCATTACAAGAAAAGCTATTATTGTTGATTTATTATCGTATGTGCTATTTCCTGAAGATGTAACAAAAAAAGAAATTACAACTCTGATACAAATTAAACGTATTGGAAGTGGAATAACTGAAAAGGACTTCATGCTCTACTTTCCAAAAAAATTAAATTTTGTTTTTATTATAAGAGGAATGGGTGTATATTTTGAATCTCTGGACGAAAAAATGTTTAACGTTATATTCTATACATTCCACCTTGACTTAAGTTACTGGCCCCGAGATGAAGAGGAGAAAATCGCCCCATCCATAAAAGAAGTAGATCTTAAACAAGCATTGAATCATGCAGTGGAAACTGAAAACTATGAGGAAGCTATTCGACTTAGAGAGGAAATAAGAAAGAAAAAGACACAAAATAAAAACCCTAAAAGCTGATCGCAAGATCAGTTTTTTCTTTTGACAAATACATAGTTTAGGGTAGGATGATACTGTTTTTCGTTCATTTAAAACTATACCCATGATACACATACCTGCTTATGTCATAGCCATAATGCCCAATAAAACCAGAAGGTTATTCATTAATGAAAAAGTCGCAGCACAATGTGGTGCTCGTGTTATTACCGAAAGTCCAAGCAGTACAATCTTTGAAACCAAGGCAGAATTGCGCGAAGCATTGAAACTCGAAGCCCGTAGAAATACTATCGAAGCTTTTATGAAAACCGTGGGTCACTCAAAAGATAGAGGAAGAATTGTGACGGTTCTGTCCTATACACCGGAAGAATTCTCAACATACCTCACAGCAAAAGGTATCAAAGTAGGTACTGCCGGTACATTGAAAAATCTGATGGTAACCAAGGGTTACTTTACGTTCTTTGACTTCCTAGAGCGAATAAGTTCACAGAAGCTCGCCAGCATGATCGGTTACGGAGATACATATATTCATACTATTCGACAAGTTATTGAAGAAGAAAAAATTCCATGGGAATTAATATTCAAAAAAAGGAAACCGAGGAAAATGAGTAACGAAAAAATTAAAGCTCTACTTAAAAAGCCGATAGCTGATCTTATCGAACTGGGGCTTGATCATAGAATATGCCTACGCATGCAACGTACTACTGGCGCGAAAAATCTGAGGGAGTTTATTACTAGCAAACAAGACTACGAAAACAAGGGCGAAGAAATCCATAGTTTTGGCAAAAAAGCTTTGTTAGAATTGGAAAATTTTTTGGAAGACAGAGGTATACCACGAGATATTGACCTCAATAAATACTTTTCTGAATAAGTTTATTTTTACTTTACACCAGCGAACCTGGTGTATTTTTATTTTTATTTTTTAGTACCATATCGTTTCTCATACAATTTGCTCCTATAATCTATATATACGGCCGTATATATAGATTATAGGAGCAAAAAGTGAAGAATTAGAGGATTAGGGGTTAAAGTGGTCGATGGTATCATTGACTTTTCTATTAATTTATGCTATGCTGTTTGCATTCATTGTTCATTGATAAAAAAGTATACACATGCAAAAGATAACCTTAAAGTCATTTAGAGATTCCAATCTCGGGTTAATCATCTGGGTTTTGGGATTAGTGTTTGGAGAAATATTAAAATTTATATTCTCCCCTTTTGTGTTTATGTTTTCACCCTCTAGGAAACTTGCATACAAGCTTGCCTGCTCAAAAAAATTCGTATACTGGCGTAAAATCACCAGAGATGGCAGTGTTATCACTGTAAGTGCCCATCATGGGCATGCTGAAAAACCTGAATTCGTGCAAATATATGAATTTGATACATCAAATAATACATACGAGGAATACAGAAATACCGACAACGGTAAACAGAACCACATAAAAGGAACGCTGAAAGTAGGAATAAAAAAGTTCACCTAAAAACAAACCCAGATGCAAAACATTACCGAGTTCGAAAATTTCCTTTTCGCTAATCTATTGGGTTACGTAACGAGAACTGCTACCTCAAAAAAGGAGGCAGATAATTTTTTTCAAACGTTTAAGAAAGACCTCAACAAGCAGGTCTGGGATCTGCTCGAAGAGCATGATGTAGCTGTGTTTGTACAAATCAACGCAGCAATTGAGGAACTCAGGGATTACTCACTGGGTTTTGGTGATAAAGAAAAGTGGTGTCTGCGTTTTGTAAATAATCTCAAGACGCATACGCAAAGTGAAACATTTGAGTATAGTAACTAATATCATATTGCCAATATGGCCATAAGCAAAAGCGATCGCACGATCGCTTTTTATTTTTCGATCCCAATTTTTGGAAAAATAAAAAGCATCTACCTAGTAGATGCTTTTGTTTGTATCATTTCTTCTCTAATCACTTGCCATGATAGCAAACATGAGGAACAGGAAACCGAGGAAGTAACAACCTGTGAAGAATAAGACAAAAGCTACAACAAAAAAGAAAAGTGCCATAGTCTGAAAATTTAGGTTAAGAAATTTTTTATTTTGTTTGATATATTTATAGCATAAATATATAGTAAAGTCAATACAAGCCTTCTATCTTAGTATTTAAAATATAGATTATTTGACTTTTTGATAATTCACTATATAATCCAGAAAACGACAAAATGAAAAATAGAGTACTCCCCGCAAGGCCATACAGACCAGACACACTCGGATCTATGGGCAAGGCCAGCAGCATGATCGTAAGGCAATACCAATTCCCCCATGAATACCAAGAGCATGAAAAGCTCGTATTTACAGATCATGATCGGTGCATACAAGCCAACTACGATCAAGCAATGGCATGTATCAGAAAGCATACACAAAGAGGAGATTTAGGATTAGAATCTTGGTTCTTAAAATCCAACGATGAGAAGATACTGACTTTCCTAATAGAATTTCTCGATGTCAAAGATGGAACAATGTGGACAGGATACCGCATCAGAGGATCAGTTAATCAAAGCGATGGTGGTGCAATCTGGAGTTTGGAACTTTTTGCAAAAGCACCAGGCAGTAGCACAGCGGTATATACAGGCACAAAAGACGTACCAAATGTATATGACTATTAATTAAAAATGTGCACAACAAAAACAGCTCTCCCAGAGCTGTTTATTTTTTACTTTACTCGTATGTGCCAATGTGTTACTCTTGGCAAAATTACGTACATGGAACAAGCAACCACGAAAAATACTAGTCAGAAAAAATTTACTTTTTTCGAGAGTTTACTATTACCTTTTTGGAAACGAGATGCTTACAAAAAAGCCAAGGAACTAATCACTACTCCCAACACGAAGCAAATTGACATAATCCGAGCAATTAGAAAACTTTCTGATTACCACATATATGACAAAAAAGGCAATGTGGTAGGAAATCCCTACTACATAGAGAAAGTTATGGATGTAGTTGAGGAACACAGATATGATGTATTGGATCGAATAGCGAGAAACAATCTTGCTGAATTCGAAACAGATTTTGCTTAATGCACTGCATACAATGCAAGTACAATCTTATTCGAAATCTACAGAACGCTGACCATATGGGCAGCGTTTTTTATCTTGCCATTTATTTGAGTATATTGACTTTTTGATAATTCTATATATAATATAGAAAAATAAAAAATGTTCGACTGTTCTAAGAATATATACAAAAAGTTAACAATTACACTTTTCAACGGTGTGGAAATATCTGGCTATATCGGAAAATCTTCCAAAGATAGCGCATTTTTACCGCGAGTATTTCAGACATACCTAAAGGAAAAATTTGGCGTACTAGAACATGAGTGCACAGCAATGATCATTGCTGGTGACCCAATAAAGATGAGAGTGTTCCCCGAGCGGACACCATGGGCATGGCGTAGAATGGCGGAAAAGGCTGCCAAGAAAGTCAAGTGGGAACAACTCCCCAAGGTATTTGATTCCAACTAAGATTTTATTTAACGAAACCGACCTACTGACAAAACAGTACGGTCACGTGGGAGCCAAAGGAGGCTCCCACAATATGGATAATCCTTACCGAAATTTGGTAAGGATTTTTTATTTTCCTACTTCCCTACTTTTGACTTTCAACTTTATTTGAAGATATTGACTTTTAATAAAATAAATGTTAATATATACAAAAAAGAAAACTGTTATGAAAATACACTTCCCGATTACTTCTGCTGAATTTGTTGTTTTACATGCACAAATGAAACAAAAAAGAGGGAGAAATCCTTCGCTTAGTTTTGCAGGAATCAAAAATCCAAAGAGAGCGCTACAGTTTGCAAAATCGGTTGCATCTTTCAATACAAAACCTGCAGCCCCTCCTCCTGGAGATAAGGTGATCATACTGCCGAACCAAGAAGAGATGCTCGAACGCCTCATGGCAGTTGATGACAACCCGCATACCGTGCGGGAGTTCTATCCAAAACTACTCAAGTACGCAGGACAGAGAAAAGTTGCCGCGGGCATAGTCATGATGGCTGAACTTGCTTTGTTTGACTACACGAAAGGCATGCCTGACTTCATGTTTTCAGTAATGAATATGAGGATGCCTGAATACATAGACGCTCTTACCGATGACAAAGTAGTCGCAACTGAAGCTAAGAAAATTCTTAAAGAGGCATTAGTAGCCACAACTGCATGATCCGTTTGAAAGTCTGTTAATTCACAAAACGCTGTACCTTATGGTCAGCGTTTTTTATTTTTCTACTTCCTTCTTTTTGAACCATCTCTTCACTTGTAACTTTTTACTTGTCACTAGTAGATACCCTACACAACCAAGCAGTGTTACCCCCGAGATTAGCACTCCAATCAAAAAATATTTTTGTGGTTTATATTCTAAAACAATATTTACTAATCCCGTATCTTCGATCCAAAATCCATTAATTGTAGAATAGATTTGCTCAGATTTATATATATTTTTATCTATAGTAGCGACCCAGGAAGGATCAAAGCTCTCAGTAAATGAAAGGAGGAACGGTTTATTTGTTTCAATTATAAGTTTGTATTTTGTTGGGCCTATTTTTTTTACTTCTATAATATTTGTTTCAGAGTCATTTAATGTTTCTAATAATTTAGAGGTTGCCTTATTGGATTCATTTAAATTAATAACTTTAAATTTATCTAGTATTTGATTATAAAATTCATTCTCACTATTAAATTCTGCTTCGGTTGCAAATAACACCTCCCCGATTGCATTGAAACCCATATTATTTTTAATTCCAAACAAATGCTCACCTTTATCTAATTCGAAAGGGATTTTCTGTGACCAGGAAAAATTATTCGAGTAATCTTTAGTTTGTATTGTTGTTAAATAATTATCATCAATATAGACATCGAAATTACCTCCATTTTCGTTTTTTAGATATTTAATAAAAAATAAGTAACTTTCATCCTTATCTAAAACAAAAGGTAATTGCATCATATTTGGTTCACGATATTCATTTAGATTGTATAAGGAAAAATCCTTCATCTCAATTTTAACTGAAGAAGTGATATCAATATCATCTTCATACCAAATTTGAATTTGTATAAAAGATGTATCTACATTTGTTGGAGTAATATAAATTGATTGTTTTTCCCAGTTAGATGTTCCATTTTCTATAAATTTTGCAATTTCTCCAAATTCACTACCTATATGTGTTTCATTAGCGTCATATTCAAATAATTTTACATGCACAGAAGAGGCATTCGAAGTTTTTATACTGAAATTAAATTTTGAGTATTCATTATATTGCATCGGAATCAAGGGAGATTTAATTGTTTTCCATCCTTGTGATGGAGCCTCAAGTTTGACTATAAATCCTCCATTAATTTCATTCATGTACAACTTTTGCTCCTTAGTTAAATTAGTTTCCCATCCTATAGATATATCTTCTGAATCTTTAACAGACAGAAATTTAGTGTCGTTTGATAAATTAAATTTTGGTAATATCGACGGAGCACTTGTGTAAAAAAAACCTTTTCTATTTGTAAAATCAGTATAATCAATCCAAAGATCTTTTTGCTGGTTTTTTAAAATAGTTAACCACGATCCAATCTTTTGTGTAAACTTCCAACCAATTACTTTATCAATACTGTCTGGTGGCAACACAACATCTATTGTTGATAAAGGTGAAAAGATTTTTTTATTCATCAATAAATCTTCTTTATCGAAAGTATCTATAAACTGAAATTGATTATCACCGTGTAGATTTTTAACATATGGGCAGTTAATATTGTCAGGTATTAAAATTTGATTAGAAAAAATTGTGCAGTTATTGACAGTAAATAGATCAGCAGTTATGCCGTTTAGTTTAAAAAGATACCAACCATCCTTTTCATAAATTAAAGACATATTTTTCTTCATACTATCGAGAGCTTCATTATCGATAGAATAATATCTATCGTTATGGAAAACTACATAACCCACGCCAAGAACTGACAGGTAGTTATAATAATCATTTCTATTAAAAAGATTCGCTGCATACGGGATATCATATAAATTTTCAACAATATAATTGTAATTCCAATTTGTATTGTATGTAGGATTAATTGATGATTTCATGTCAAATGGTCCGATCATGTGACCTTCACTCCACGAAGTTTTAATTTCTCCATACCTTGGATACCAAAGGACCTTGTATGAGTCTGGCTTTTCCTTAAGTAAGTCTGTGATTTCATAATAAGGACTAGGAATTTTTATTGGATTCATAGAATTAATATTCGAATCAATGATCCCGAATATACTAGATCCAATTATAATTAGACTAAAAATAACACCTAAAAAAGTATTTGCTCTAATATTTACTAACTTTACAAATTTATACTTATAAAGGAGGGAGTTAGCACTTAGGGCAAATAATATACTTAGGAAAAAAACTTGATACAACTGAAATTTCAACGGAGATCTAAAAATCCATCCTATTGGGGTCGAATCAATGAACCACCAATAAAAACCCCCTGCTAAAGATTTTTGGCCAAAGGCTAGTAAAGTACAAACTAAAAAACCAATTGAGGCGAACCAGATTATTTTATTTTGTTTTTTAAAATAAAGTATGAAGAAACTCAAAAATAACACACCATATAAAGAAAAATTATGAATTACTTTATATAATGCATTGTCAGGAGTAGTTTTTATATACGTAAATCTATCCCTTTCAGTAACCAATATTCTAGCTAAGTTATTATCAGACACTATTTCGAATGTATTTTTTTCAACATTAGATGAATGACCTAAATCGACACTATTTTTCAATCCGGATGATATATACGGTAAAATAAACCAAAGAAAGAGTGCCCCGAATAAAATTGCGATTAAACTAAAATTCCTAAATTCACGAATTATATTGGATTTCAAGACTAACACAGAGAATACAAAAGAAACGATCAAATTCATTATTAAAATAAAAGGATGACCAACTGAAAGTAATAGAGTCAAAGCAAATAAAATAATAAATTTTTTGTAATTTTTTTCTGAGTATCTAAGAATCAAAAATAGCAAAAGTGGAAGTACCCCAAGTGAAAGAATAAGCGATATTTCCCAGAAAAATTGAAGAGGTGTGGGGCTATATGCAAAAAAAAGTGAACCCAGTATTAGAGGAACAAAAGAAAAATTTGAATATTTAATTTTTAACCTATTAAACAATTCTTTAAGGAAAATAAACATGAAAAAACTAACACAGGCATAGGTGATTAAAGGCATTAATTTAAGAATAACTTCTACATTTAAGCCCAAATAAGCCATAAGTATATACGGCAATCTTGGAACAAGTCTAATTAACTGCTCAAGATTTGATTGAGATGTTAAATCATTCCAAAGTGGGAAATGATATCTTATGAAACTCTCTTTAAAAATTGGGAAATTAAAATCCCTTTGAATAATTACACCGTTTTGTAGAAAAAGATAACCAAAAACTAAGATTGCGATCAGAGTAAATAAAAAAAAGTAATTTCTATTTTTAAACATACATTATAACATTATCAATTTATTGTTAGTTATTAGAAATGTTTCTATATCAACTAACTTAAGAGTTTTTATATACACAGGCTCTATATTCAAACTATGGAGCAATTCTGTATTTTTATTATCGTATGATAATGGAAGGAAAGGAATTCCACTTAGATAAGCGATAATTTCTGCATGGAATTGTGGTGCAATAAGAGTAATATTCGTTGAATATTTTTTAAAAAATAGATACACAGAGACAGGATTATACTGGAAATCAGTTATTGTCTGAACGTTTGAAAGTTTTGTTTTTAGATTTGAAATATAACTATATCCTTCTGGATCAATGTCTTTTGGTTCAAATATGCTTAAAATGAATCGCTGATTTTGGTATTTTTCGATTACTTCAGTTATAAGTTTCGTATAATCATTTGCGTGCTTTCCAGTAAATCTTCTAAAGCAAACCACCATCACAGGTTGTTCTATTCTTATATCTTGCTCGATTCTAGCTACATCTTCAGTATATTTGTTTAAATTGATCTCAGATAAATAAAAAGCCATATCTCTCTCGATAGAAACTTTCTTATTAAACCGTCTGAAATTTTTATAACTTTCTTCATCCCGTGCGTATATATGACTCGCACCAACGGACGCTAGGAAGGCACCTATGTGACCTAAAAATGTTGTTGATTTATAGTAGCCAACTCCAAAAAAGTAAACTTTCTTGAATAGAAAAAATCTGCAGAAAAATATTATAAAACTAAAAATAAAAACTTTTAATCCGAAATCTAGCCCCCAAAGTCCTCCCCCACCTACAACAATATTTTTTGAATTGAAAAAACTCTTTAGAACTTTATATTTTTCTTTTAGATGTATAGCTATAAAGCCAAAATCTTTATGGTAAATTGTAAATCGTTTTAAATTGAAATAAAGAATCTTAATTTTCTTATACCCTGCTTCAAAAAAGAGATTTTGCATAATCTCAAGTAATAATTCATCACCTAAATTACCCCCACCGTAATATCCGATTAGAAAGGAGTTTTCTAGATTATTTTTTTTAATAAATTCTTTAATTTTCATAAGTTAGGATAGCAAAATCTTTTCAAAAGCCTGGGCGGCATTTGGGAAGGTAAACTGCTGACTGTGAGCCTTGGCTTGGTCTGCAAGTTTGGCGCAAAGTGCCTTATCTTCCAAAAGCTTAAGCACAGCTAGCGCGAGCGATTCTGGGGTGTTCTTTTGACTGAGAAGCCCTGTCGTACCGTCTATAATAGCGTCCCTGAAGCCCGCTACGTTATACGTTACACTAGGGGTTGCCATTGTGCCAGCCTCGATGATAACGAGCCCGTAGCCCTCTTTGACTGAGCAACTCGCGAGCACGTGCGCTTGAGCTAGGAGAATGTATTTTTCTTTATCATTTGCCCTACCAAAAAAGGTCGCTCCAAGGTCTAACTTTTGACTTTTAGACTTTAGACTTTCGACATAGACTTCTTCACCAGGCCCTACGATCCATGTCTGGAGATTTGGGAGAACTTTTTTCACGAGCGCAGCCATATCGAGAAAGTCTTCGACACGTTTCATTTGGGTTAGTCGACCGATAAAAATAATAGTTGGTACCGCACTTTTCTCCATGAGTATAGGTTCAGGCATGACGATCGCTTCTGGCGTAATCGTTATATTTTTATTTGGTATACCTATCGATATGAGGTCACCCTTGGTCGAATCAGACACCGTGATAAATCTAGTTGTTCGATAAAGCTGCAGAAGCAGATACTCAGTCGCATAGCCAATGTATGAAAACGGAAATGGAAACATCGTAAACCAAATATCTTTGGCAACTTCGTGTATAAACGCAAAACGCTTGTGTCTCGGTACGTAGAGCGGTGTCAAAAATGGCAAACTATGAATCTGATCGATCACGATGTCGAAGTTTTCTTTTTTGAATCTCGTAAACCAGAAAAATGGGGCGAGTAATTGCACACTCCAATAATAACCTCGACGGATTACGGTATACCCATCAACTATTTCTTCCCTAAGAGCGCCTTCAAAATGATTACAGAAGAGTGTCACCTGGTGGCCTTGATGTACTAACTCACGGAGAATGCCTTCGGTTAATACTTCAGCCCCACCGGCCTTAGGATTTTTCAAATCCATCCAATTGAACATTAAGATACGCATAGTAGTAAAGAGTGAATAGTTAATAGTGAATAGAAGGTCATAAAAGTAAATAGTGAATAGTGAATAGTGAATAGAGCTACTTCTTAGTTGTTTTAATAAGACTAAGCAACATTTTCTGAATTTCAAATACTAATGATTCAGCTTTCATATATGAAATTTCTGGATACTGTCTTTTTGCAATAATTACTTGGGTTTCAAGTTCTGCAGCCGAAGCAATCGCTATTGATAAAAATCTTCCAAATTCTGTCTGATAATTACGTGACCAACCTTCAGCAATATTTGATGGAATAGAAATCGCTGCACGAAGCATCTGTGAAGTTAGAGAAAATTGCTCACTTTTAGGAAATTTTTTTGTCATGACATATATTTCATTTACAAGATCAATACCCTTCTGCCAAACTATGAGATCTTTATAGGATTTTATTTCCATATCTATTTACTGTTCACTATTTACTAATTTACTGTCTCTTTGACTTCCTGACTACATACAACGGTCGATTGATAACTTCAGTGTGAATGTTGGCGATATAGAGAGCGATGAGTCCCAAACATGACAGCACAATGCCGATCAAGAATAGCAGGATAACGGCGAGTATGGCGGTACCAGAGAAATTATAAAAATTTGTAAATATGTAGCGAGACAAAAACATGAAAATACCAAACGGCAAAGAGAAGACGATGATGAGGACTCCGGCATAGCCTGCAAGTTTGAGTGGAAATAAACTATGCGAAACGAAGCTCTTAATCGCAAGTCCTAAAAGCTTGGAGAAATTGTAGCTCGCAGCACCTGATCGTCGCTCTGGTGCGATAAATGGAACTGTATCTCGGCGAAAACCCAGCCAGTCAATGAGGCCTCGAGTAATACGCTCACGCTCAGAGAATTTATTAAACTCATCGATCACGACACGGTCGATCAGACGGAAGTCAGTCGCATTCGAAAGAATTTCTGTATCAGATATAAGATTTGAAATCGAATAGTAGAGTCTAGAGCCGAGCCGTTTGATGAGACCTTCTTTCGTATTGGAACGTCTAATGCCGATCACAATTTCTGCACCAGCTTCCCACTTTGCAATAAATTCTGGAATGAGTTCTGGCGGATGCTGCAAATCTGCATCGAGCATGATAACCGCATCCCCTGTCGCTGCATGAATGCCTGCCGTCGTTGCCAATTCTTTGCCGAAATTCCTCGAGAATTCGATCAGTTTGATACGACTATTCGTTACCATGAGCTCTTCGATCGCTTGTACACTACGATCACTACTGCCATCATCAACAAAAATAATCTCACACGTATAGGCTGAGAGTTGAGTTAGCACCGGTAGTAACGCCGCCATAAGAGGACGAATATTCGCCGCCTCGTTGTACACAGGAATGATAATAGATAGTGATTTATTCATAACGGATATTTTTTTCTAAAAAGTAGAGGACAATACATGACATGAGTAAAATCGCGCTTGTACCAAGTGACACAAGCACAATCGCGATAATACTAGTATGGAAAATACTGATGCCAATAATTTCGGCAAGAGCTAGTATAGATAACGGATAGATGAAGGTTTTGTGATGTGTAGCCAAGAAATACTGAATAAAAACGGTTGCCATAGATGAGAGTCCCATAGCTCCCGCAAAATAAACCAAGTATGGCGCACCGCCTAGGTATTCGGACCCAAACAGGAGCGATACAATATAGGTCGGAAATGTACCGAAAAGCACGACAAGAAAGATGCTCGCAAGCCCCACAATAGCAAGTGATAGTGCTAAAAGCTTGCCTGTTTTGCCATCACGAGCAGTGTGCGATGCAGAGGTCATCGGGAAAAGCACGACGAGTACTGCCGCTGAACCATAGGTAATAATTTTGCCGAGCACCGAAAGCGCGGCATACTCACCTGCCATAAATGGTTCCAGATAGTGCTTGGCCAAGAGTGTGTCGACATTCACAAAAATCGCGAGTAGTAATGTCGCTAAAAAGGTAAAGCCGATGTAGTGTCGCTTATCACGAAACACATCATACCAATTCGCCTCTGTACTACGCACAACCGCACGTGGCATGCGACGACGCAAAATTAACCAGCCATAGATAAATGCGAGCAAGCTCGCAATGATGAGTGCACACACAATGCCACCGATCGAAAGGCCTATGAGTACAAAGAGAATTGAAAATGCGAATTTCAAAAGTGCATTGATGACATTACTTATCGAAAGTGCCTTGAACGCTTGCAGGCCTTGCAAGAAACCATTATTGCTCGCAGTAAAAAATGACAACGGTAGCAATAAACTAAAGATAAGCATCGGCACGAGAGGCACATGCAAGTACGACGACAACGGCAATGCGAGAATAAGCGTGAGGATAAAGCTCCCAACACCGAGATAATACATCGGCACTCTCGTCGCACGACGAAGCGCACTAACCGCATCAGTTTCGCCTTTGGCAATATGATCAGCAGTGTATTTGGATAAGATCATCGAAATCGTACCTCCCGGAACACTGACGATCACTAACAGTGTAAACAGGGCGACGAGTTCACCATAGATTTCTGGCGGCAAGAGCCTACCCATGACGAGGTTGAATGCGTAGTTTAAGAAGTTCGCCGCAACCGAGCCAATAAAGACAATGGTGCTCGCCTGCAAGAATCGGTTATTGAATAGCGTGCGAAACATGTATATATAGTATAGCAAACATTACTTAATGAATAAAAATAGCCGTATGTATAGACGGCTATTGAATATATTACATTTCTAAACTTATACAGAACAATCGATACGCCTGGAAATCGTATGAACTTACCGAGCCTTGATGATTTTCATTAAGGAAATATCTTAATACCCTCTCTCTGTCATCCAAACGTCTAGCTACGTTACTATCTAATTGGACTTCAAACATGATATCAATATAATTTTCCTTTTCACCGTCATATTTTTTTTGCTTAATATAAATATTTGTATCAAGCTCTTTCTTTCGCAAAAAAATTGGCAGGTCACTCCACTTATTAACTATGTCATCATGCCTTAGTGCATCATACTCTTTATGCACTCTGGAGATAACCAGCATTGATAGTGGGATCAGATCTTTTTTACCAGTCTGCATATCTTCCAAAATATCCAAAACATTTGCCCAAAATATTGGGCCGGATTCAAGATCATCAATATCACGGGGTAATGGATAACGAATGGTACACTCTTCACTTGAAAAACTTAAGGTATTTTCAGCAAAAGCAATTCCTTTTTGCTCTGCTAAAATCATAAATTGCGTTTGTAGTTCGGTATAGGGTTTTACCTTTAATTCGTGACTTACCTGTTGGTCTACCATGGGAGAACGTTTTTAATAAAATAAAATATTTAATGAAAAAAGTCAAGGAAAATAAAAATCCGCCCCTACCGTAAATAGGGACGGATACTAACTGTTATCTCGTTTTTCGGCCCTCAATGCGTCGGCCAGATAACAGTAAAAAACTAAAAGATTAGTAATAGTTTAGTACGAAACAAATTTTTTGTCAAACAATCCTATCGCCTGCTATACTTGCCCTATGTCGAAACCATTTACTCATCTCCATACCCATTCTCACTACTCACTCCTAGATGGGCTATCGAAGATAGATGATTTGGTCAACCGCGCAAAAGAACATGGTATGGAAGCACTCGCACTTACCGATCATGGCAACATGTACGGTGCTATCGAATTCTACAAAGCCTGCAAAAAAGAAAATATCAAACCTATCATCGGCGTCGAAGCCTATGTCGCCGAGCGAACGAGGTTTGATAAAGATCCTAACATTGATGCCAAACGGTATCATCTAACTTTGCTTGCCCGAAACGAAACTGGTTACAAAAATCTCATGCGACTCGTCTCGAAAGCTAACATCGAAGGCTACTACTACAAGCCACGCATGGATCATGATCTACTCAAAGAACATGCTTCCGGACTTATATGCCTCACAGGATGCCCTGCCAGTCGTTTCATTCACCATGTTAAAAATAATCAGATTGATGAAGCCAGGAAGCTCCTTCATTTCTACATCGATATATTTGGGAAAGAGCATGTGTTCGTCGAAGTCATGCATCATGATGATGTTGATTGGTATACACCACTGTTGCCTACTATCAAACAAATCGCACAAGACCTCGATCTACCGATCGTCGGTACGTGGGATTCGCACTACCTCCACAAAGATGATGCGGAAGCACAAGATACACTCCTAGCAATTAACACTGGCTCAGATGTGGGAAGTAATAAGATATCAATGAAGTCTGGCGACTATTCATTTATTAGTTCAGACGAAGCCTATAAAATATTCCACGACATGCCCGAAGCCTGTGCGAATACACAAAAAGTTGTGGATCTCGTTTCTATAGAGCTCTCACTCGGAAACTGGTATTTCCCAAACTACGAAATCCCTGAGGGAACCACGTATGACAGCGAACTGTCTAAATTCACCTACCTCGGGATGGAGACTCGCAATATCGAGAAGACACCAGAGCGACTCGAACGCATCGCGTATGAACTCGACGTTATCAAGAATAAAGGCTACGCGCCCTACTTCCTCGTCGTTGCCGATCTGTTGAAATTCGCCCGTGAGCACAATATCGTCACCACAACGAGAGGCTCGGCCGCAGGATCAATGGTCTCGTACCTTAACTACATCACGACGGTTGATCCGATCGAATACAATTTGCCATTTGAAAGATTCTTGAACCCATACCGTCCATCGGCACCTGATATCGATATGGATATAGCTGACAACAGACGCGATGAAATGATCGATTATGCCAAATTAAAATATGGCGCAGATAAAGTTGCTCAGATCGGAACATTCGGTACCATGATGGCACGTGGTTCAGTGCGTGACGTAGCACGTGCACTCGGCTATCCATATAGCATCGGCGATCGTCTCTCAAAACTCATACCGATGGGTAGCCAAGGTTTCCCTATGACGATCGATCATGCCATGGAACTCGTACCAGAACTTCAAACAGCGTATGACAACGAGCGTGAGACAAAAGAAATTATTGATCTCGCAAAAAAAATGGAAGGCTGTGCACGACATATCTCTGTGCACGCAGCAGGCGTCGTTATCGCACCTTCGGCTATCGAAGATTTTACCCCGATACAGTTTGACCCCAAAGGCGGCAAAATCATCACACAGTACGACATGTACACGATCGAAGAAGCGGGACTCCTCAAGCTCGACTTTCTCGGTATCAGAAACTTAGCCATCTTAGGAGATGCCATCGAACGCATCATGAAAATCAGAGGTATAAAGATCGATCTCGACGATCTGCCAAAGCAAGACAAAAAAACATTTGAAATGCTTGCCCGTGGTGAAACTGTTGGCGTCTTCCAGCTCGGCAATGACGGCATGACAAAAGCCGTCAAGAAACTAGAACCAACGACAATCGATGACTTGAATGTCATGGTCGCACTCTATCGTCCAGGACCAATGGCGACGATCGATGAATACATTGCGAGAAAGCATGGCAAGAATAAGACGATTTACTATCATCCGAAAATGGAAAAGTTTTTGCACAAAAGTTTTGGACTCTTGGTCTATCAAGATGATCTCCTCTACACGGCGATCGAACTCGCTGGCTATGACTGGGAATCAGTTGATAAATTCCGCAAAGCAGTCGGTAAAAAAATCCCAGAAGAAATGGCAAAGCAACATACCAAATTCGTCGATGGCTGCCAAAAATATTCTGCCATGTCAAAAAAAGATGCCGAGAAAATCTGGGAGCTCTTTGAACCATTCCAAGGCTACGGATTCAACAAAGCTCATGCCGCAAGTTACGGCAAAGTCGCCTACCAAACAGCGTATTTGAAAGCTAACTTCCCTGCAGAATACATGAGTGCAGTATTGACTGCCGAGTCTGATGACCTCGAGCGAATCGCAGAAGTGATCGCTGAGTGTAAACGCATGGGCTTTGTTGTACTGCCACCTGATATTAATGAGAGCTTCTCTGACTTTACTGTCGTACTCGATGAACAAGGATCGGTAACAAACACAATTCGCTTCGGTCTTCGCAGTATTAAAAATTTCGGTGAAGAGATCGGTAAGGCAATTATTGGCGAGCGCAAAGCGCATGGAGCATTTGCATCACTCGTGAATTTCCTCGATCGAGTCCATCACAAGAACCTGAACAAGAAATCACTTGAGGCACTCGTCATGTGCGGTGCGATGGATACGCTCGGTGAGCGCGGTACACTCATGCGGAACATGGAAGTGTTGCTCGAATACAACAAGGAAAATGAAAAAATGCGTGGACAAGATTCATTGTTCGGAGGACTAACGAGCTATGATGGCGGTAGTCTTGAACTAGTTCCCGGTGACACTGCGACACAAGCAGAAAAATTGCTTTGGGAGAAAGAACTGCTCGGTCTCTATGTCTCAGGTCATCCACTCGAACGCTGTCGCGCACAAATCGAGCAAAGCGGTATGCATATAGGCAAAATTAGAACTGATATTAAAAATGGCATGCCGGTTATTTTGGGCGCGATGATTACTGCTATCAAAACAGTTACGACCAAAAATAATGACACGATGCTTTTTGTAACCCTCACTGACTTTGAAGGATCAATGGAGGCCGTCGTGTTTTCAAAAACGTATGCACAGCACCGAGACTTATTTGTGATCGATACCTGCGTCGCCATCAAGGGCCGCGTGTCTATCAGAAATGATGAGAAGAGTATCATCATCGAAGGTATAAAAAAAATATAACCCGAACCGATTAGGGTTTGGGTTATATGTTCAGTTATTGGAAACTTCCGGAGACCTGAATACTCTCCTGAATTGAGAGGTACATTTGTACTCTACTTTTTGTATCTGACTGTGAAGTATACTGCTCAACGAACTCTAATCTTTTCCTGAAACGAGCCATCGAACGACTCGAAATAATGAGGTCGAGTAACTCTTCGCATAAATCATCAATCTCTTTTTGATTGAGATCTGGTCGACATTCATTTTCATTCTGAATCTTTACCAGATCTCTGATTTCCTGTTTTTTCTGTCTGATTTTCATTGTAAGTGATGGAAATAAGAAAAAATAAAGCTTCACAGGAAAGTAGATAATCAATGGAAGTTTTTTCATAACGTATGGGTTTGGTTAAGGAAAATTAAATAAATTATACGCTATTTTACAGAAAATGCAAGCTACAACTGAATTTGTCATATGGTATTATTGGGCTTATGCCTGAAGAAAAATTAAACCAAATCCGTCACACCCTT
This sequence comes from Candidatus Nomurabacteria bacterium, assembly GCA_016699085.1. Classification (NCBI taxonomy): domain Bacteria; phylum Candidatus Nomuraibacteriota; species Candidatus Nomurabacteria bacterium. Next base: position 75,394 of record CP064958.1, read on the forward strand.
GCCCATCTCTTGGCTGCATCAATACGAACACTCTATCCCAATGCACAAAATTCCATTGGCCCTGCAATAGAAAATGGCTTCTATCAAGATTTCGATTTGCCTGAGACAATATCTGAAAAAGACTTCCCTGTGATCGAAGCAAAGATGAACGAACTCTTGATGACATGGAAAGAATTCACCAAGCGAGATGTAACACCTGACGAAGCCAAAAAAGAATTTGCATGGAATAAGTACAAAGTCGAACTCATAGAAGAATTCTCACAAAAAGGCGACCAGCTAACATTCTATACAGCTGGCGAATTTGTTGATCTCTGTCGCGGCGGCCATGTTGAACATCCACATACTGATATCGTGCCAGGTTCATGGAAGCTCGATCGAGTTGCGGGAGCGTATTGGCGTGGCGATGAGAAAAATAAAATGCTTACTCGCATTTATGGACTTGCATTTGAATCAAAAGAAAAACTCGATGGTTATATCGCCATGCAAGAAGAAGCAAAGAAACGCGACCATCGTAAACTAGGTAAAGAACTCGGATTATTTTTATTCTCTGATCTTGTTGGACCAGGATTGCCATTATGGACACCCAAAGGCACACTGTTGCGCGAGCTTCTCAATGACTATGTCTGGAGTCTTCGAAAAAAGTATGGGTACGAAAAAGTAACAATCCCGCACATTACGAAAAAAGAATTGTATGAGACCTCTGGGCATTGGGCAAAATATGCTGATGATCTTTTTAAAATTCATACACGGGAAAATAAACTCTTTGCTATGAAGCCCATGAACTGCCCTCATCACACGCAAATATTTGATTCTGAACCAAGAAGCTATCGTGATATGCCGCAGCGATATTGCGAAACAACAATGGTATATCGAGATGAACAATCAGGCGAACTATCAGGTCTGTCGAGAGTGATATCGATTACCCAAGATGATGCTCACGTTTTTTGCCGTGAAAGCCAGATCGAGGAAGAATCATTAAAGATTTGGGATATTATTGAAAAATTCTATGGTGCATTCGGCTTTGAGCTCACACCACGACTATCTCGACATGATCCTGATAATTTTGAAAAATATCTAGGCACAAAAGAAACGTGGGAAAAAGCTGAAGGAGCGCTCAAAGATCTCATCGAGAAGAAAAATGCTGTCGCGATAGATGGCAAAGGAGAAGCAGCATTTTATGGACCAAAAATAGATTTCCTCGGCAAAGATTCACTTGGGCGAGAACACCAAGTGGGTACAATCCAGATAGATTTCGTCCAACCAAAAAACTTCGGTCTCACGTTTACAAATGAAAAAGGTGAGAAAGAAAATGTCGTCATGATTCACTGTGCAATCATGGGCTCTATCGAGCGATTTATGATGATCATGATCGAACATCTCGGCGGATCATTCCCAACCTGGCTCTCACCAGTACAAGTCGCAATTATTCCCGTTCGCGAAAATCATATAGAGTATGCAAAGAAAGTTGAAACAGATCTTGAAGAATCCGGCATTCGGGCAAAAATGTATGATGCTAATGACAGCCTCGGCAAACGCATCCATGCTGCAAAAGGACAGAAAATCCCGTACGTCATTGTGATCGGTGATAAAGAAATGTCTTCAGGAAACCTCACCATCGAAAAGCGTGACGGAACAAAAGATGAGCAAACACTTGCAATCTTTATTGAAATGCTTAATGGAGAGGTCAAAAACCGTTCATTAAATTAGGAATGTGCTCGTCACACTTTTCTATTTACTAATTACTAGTCACTATTTACTACCCCATGTTTGAAAATAATGTATACAATTTGATGATGCAAGTAACCGTCGAGCACGTATCGCTCTGGCGTATAAAAGATGACTACATGAAAGATGCCAAGAAATCTCCTGAGGTTAAGAAGTTCTGGATGAAAATGATTCATGACAAAGAATCTCAAATCAAAGAACTCAAGGCACTCATCAAGAAAGAAATGAAATAATAAAAACCCCTGCTATGCAGGGGTTTTTGATTCAGTAGAAACTATCTGATTCTAGCTCGTTCTTTGTTGCCATATTTTTTCTCCTCAGTGACTTCCTTGATCACTTTGATAAATGGCGGGAACTGTAATATATGATTACGGTCGGTACCCTCCCATTCAAGTTGATACTCATCTGTCTCATCCAAAAATCTATCTACCTCAAAGTATTGATTGTTCCAGAGGAAACAGTAACGATTTTTACGGATAGGTCGATAATTATGATCTGCTCGTTCTTCAATATATGTATAATAATCTCTTTCTGGAATCCGGTGTTGTATTTCAAAGCGATCACTTGAGCCTGGAATTGATGTTTTTCTGGTGAAATAATATGTTGACCCACCATCAAGCGTACGTCTACGAACACGTTCTTCTGAACCATCAGTCGTCGTGAGGTATGTTTGTAATATGTGCACTTCTTTGTATGCAACAGAAACATCTTCTAGTGAAAAAGGTTTAATCAGAAATTTCCTCTCAGATTCTATCGGTACCGGTATACCTAGCAAGTCACAAATTTTTTGATACCCTTCGGTCATTTTCTGATCAAAGGTTTTACCTTCATTGGTAATACAACTCATGTGCTCATGTCCTATCCAAGCATCTTGTGTCAAATCATCTAAGCGACGTGCATCCTCAAGTGCCTCTGTTCTGGCTTTGTTATTTATTGTTGTATAAAACGCTTCCGCACCATACGCTGCAGTCTGCAGATAGATGACTGCATCCGACATACCCATAAGTTCCCCAGCAATTAATTTTTCTTCTAACAAAATTTTATTAAAAAGCTCAGGTTTAATGTATGCCAATGCATCAAAGACTCCTCGATCATACATAATAAGTTTTTTCGAAGCAGTAGTTTTCGACATGATGGTGCGAATACGTGCATCTGATTCAAGTGTGTGTAAAAGAAGTTGCCTCTGAAATTCAGAATTATGTAATTCCCTATCCCATGGAGTAATGCCACCTAAAATAAAACGGGTAGCAATCTCATCACGGACAAAAACTTTGACCCCTTTATCTGACAACTTCTGTAGAATAAGGGATAGTAAGGTAGTTTTTCCAGAGCACGGACCTCCGGTAACTATTGCTTCATATATGTTTTGATTATTCATTTTGCAAGGATTTTCCTAAACGTAATCTTTATTACCTCTAAAGTCAATCAAGCTTGCAAGTTTTAGAAAAAATGCTATAAAGAAGAAAATTTTAATTCATGAAAATACTGGAAATAGGAGCCTATCTTCTGTCTGTTTTAGGTATGGCAACTCTTACATTTTATTTATCAAAATTATTTAAGGAAGAATTCGGCTTAACACAAAGAACCAGCATGCATTCTAGCGTTTTCATTTATCTTGCTGCGTTTATATTTACGTATACAATTGTTTACGACAATAAAGATTTTCTATTTATGATAAGCACGGTAACAGGCATAATTCTTGGAGCAGTCATATGGATGCGAAGAAAGATATCTTAAACAAACCCCCTGCATTTATACAGGGGGTTTTATATATCGAGTTCTGCCATTTTGGCATGGGTTTGAATAAATGATTTGCGAGGAGCGACATCAGAGCCCATCAACATATCGAACACTTTATCTGCCTCTTCTCCGTCATCGATGGTGACTTGCTTCAAGATTCTTCGTGTCGAATCCATCGTCGTTTCCCACAACTCTTCTGCGTTCATTTCGCCGAGACCTTTATAGCGCTGCACGTGAATTTTCTGAGTTCTACCTTTGATTGGCTTATCGCCTTCCTCTTCTTCTACTACTTCATCACCCATACTTTCTTCCCCATTTTCTTCACTATCGAGCTCCGCTCCAACGTTCCCCGCAAAAGCTACTTTCTCGGCTTCATTATACGCATAGAAAATTTCTTTGCCTTTTTTTATTTTATAGAGCGGTGGCTGTGCGATATATATATGCCCAGCATCGAGGAGTGGTCGGAAGTATCGATACAATAGTGTGAGTATGAGAGTGCGAATGTGTGCGCCGTCAACGTCGGCATCGGTTGCAATAATTACCTTGTGGTAGCGAAGCTTGGTTATGTCGAACGTATCACCAATCGCAGTGCCCATAGCGACAACGAGATTTTTGATCTGTTCAGATGCGAGCATGCGATCAAGACGAGCGCGCTCAATGTTGAGAATTTTTCCTCGTAACGGCAATATTGCCTGCGTACGTCGGTCACGTCCCATTTTGGCGGTACCGCCTGCAGAATCTCCCTCTACGATAAAGAGTTCTGCATCTTCAGCTTTGGTACCAGAGGCACAATCAGAAAGTTTACCGGGGAGTGTCATGCCTTCGAGTGCACCTTTTCGAAGTACTGAATCTTTGGCAGCTTTGGCAGCTTTACGAGCACGGACGGCTATGATGACTTTGTTAATGATCATCTTAGCTTCATCGGGATTCTCTTCGAGGTAAGAAGTAAAGGCATCGCCGAAAACAGTCGCTACTGCACCCTGCGCCTCAACTGAACCGAGTTTACCTTTGGTCTGGCCTTCGAACTGAATTTCACGGAGCTTGACCGAGACAACTGCTGTCAAACCTTCAAGGACATCTTCCCCAGTGAAGCCACCGTCTGCTTCTTTGATAATATTATTTTTCTTACCGTACGTATTTAAAATTCTCGTTAGTGCAGTCTTAAATCCTGTGATATGAGTTCCACCCTCTTGAGTATAAATGTTGTTAGCAAATGGTACGATCTTGGTCGTGATGTCATCGATGTACTGGAGTGCAATCTCAACACCCACGTCATCAACTTCTTTGTCAACATAGAAAATCGTATTATGCACGGCTTTCTGGTGCTTGTTGTAGAAGCGAATAAGTGATACCAGTCCACCTTCGAAATAAAAAGAGATCGACGGGAATTCTAGCGCAAGCTCACTAAAATAAAATACAGAATCTGTATCAAGCTTTGGCATATCGAGCGTCCTCGCATCGATCACAGTAATCTTGAGACCTTTGACCAAATAGGCCTGCTGGCGCAAATGGTTGACGATAGTATTGTAATCAAACTGGAGAGTTTTGAATATTTCCTGATCAGGTTCAAAGGTTATAATCGTCCCGTGTAATTTTGATGAAGCGATTTTTTTGACAGCTGCTTTTTTCTTGCCCTGTGAGTATTCTTGTCCATGGACTCCACCATCGCGGTGCACGATCGCTTTTGTATAGATCGACAGCGCATTAACAACTGACGCACCCACGCCGTGTAATCCACCGGAAACTTTGTAGCCAGATTCATCACCGCCGAATTTGCCTCCCGCATGGAGTGTTGTCATGACTGTCTCAAGTGCAGAAACTTTTGTTTTTGAATGTATATCGACTGGAATACCTCGGCCGTTATCTGCAACGCGGATACGGTTGTTCGGCAAGAGTACGACTTCGATTCGATTTGCATGGCCGGCCATAGCCTCGTCACGAGAGTTATCAAAAATTTCCCAGACTAAGTGGTGTAGACCTTCTGGTCCTGTACCACCAATATACATACCTGGACGCTTCCTCACCGGCTCTAGTCCTTCGAGAACTGAGATCGAATCTGCTCCATATGACCCTTTCTTTTTTGCGTCGCTATCTGCCATAGATTAATTAAAAATGTCCTTTGGTTATAAGGATATTTTGTCTATTCTTATAAGTAAAGTATACCAAATTTTTCAGGCTTCTCCAAGTGTATAAAGAGTGTTTATTATCTCCTAGTTTGGAATATGAATACGCACAATGCTATACGGTGCAATCATCACTGAAGCAATAGAATCGTAGCTACTCGGACCAGAAAGTACTATCTGAGAAGTAGTTGTATTCTGATCACCTTTTGCGCCATAGGTCGCTCCTAGTGAATTTGCTAACATTGCCTCAGCAGTAAAACTAGTCTCACCGAAATCAAAACCATTGGTAAATTTGATTGACGAAAGTGGCAGTGCAACGCCTGAGCGATTGATAATAATTAAATCTTGTTGAGTGCCATTGGTAAATCCATACACTCGTACATCAGCCGGTATACTGCCTTGTACTGTATAGGTAAGCGCGAGTAAGTGATGCTTGGCATCAAAAAGTCCTTCTAAAAGATGGAGTGCTTGCCATGATGCACGTTTTACAATACCACCAGTTTCTTTGACATTGCCGACATCTTCACTTGCTTTATCGAATTTGGATATTAAATTCCTATCACTTCCACTCATATTCATAAAGGTAGCAGCGGTGACTGGATTATTATGATAGGCATTATACGTAGCAACGCCGCCTAAAATAAAATCAGCAGTGTGGATGGCTTGAAACATAGTATTTTGGTAAAGCGTATTGTTGTCAGACGATGTATCATAATCTCCCGCCAACTTAATATTGTACTGACTGATAGCAATCTTTTTACCTGGGAATGCAGCGAGTGTTCCAGCAATTTGCGCCGGATACGTAGTATCAATAAATGTCTTTGAAACTTTATTCATACAGGAAAACTGCTGATCGACAGTACCTCCACAACTAGGGTCAACCTGAAGCCAAGAATAAATTATTGTGCCATCAAAGAAATCATTCTGCAATGCAAGAGCAGCATTCCATTCACTGAGTCTTTTACCTGACTTATCATATGGTGCTGGATGAATATATATATCAATATTGGGATATGCTGTCTTGATCGCCAGTGCAATCGGCTTAACTCTTTGTATATAGTTTTCTACTGTTGGGAAAATATCCTCATAACCACTGAGATAGCTTTCAACACCAAGCTGTACAGCCATGATGGCAACACCTTTTGATTTCATATCTGCGATCATGGCGAGGTTGTCTTTTGTTGCTAGATCAATACTTGCTTGATCAAATCTGCCGAACCCAGGCGCAACCTGCGAAGATACATTAAGTGACGGAAAAGCTTTCGCCCCAGAAGCTTTGAGTAGTGAAACATATTTATCGTAAAATCGATAACTGAACTCTGTTGTCCACGCGGCTTCTTTTAGTTTTGTCGTGCCATTAGTATCACGATTGATTTCAGATTCAAGTATCCCCATGCCAGGTAAATACCAATTACTATAGTTTGCGTTGGTCCCAGGCGCATAATGAAGTACCTTGATACCACCATCGGTAATAACTGTCGTAAATGCACTAGTATCAGTATCAAATCCGCCAAAAGTACTATCTATACCAGAAGCAATAATAGCATCTGGTAGAACACTACCGATTGGGACTAACACAGGATTGATTACTACTGGTACCTCTGTCGGCATCTCGGTATCACTGGTATCACTACTGGTATCGGGAATATTTGTATTAGTCGTATTAGTCGTATTTATCTTATTCTCGTCTGCCAAACGTCTCTCGTTATATTGACCCAGCCACAACATACCACTAGCTAATACGATAGCGAGTAGCCATATATATATTGATTTGTGTTTACGACGCATAGTAGAAGTTTAGCGCACTTCATGTCCATGTTCTACAAACGAAATATGGAGGTGCATTAATTATTTTTCTCTTATCGTATTGTCGCGTTGAATGTCTTTTGTGTTTCTTCTTCGAGGGTTTTGTGCATTTTATTTATCTCTTCATCAGTCAATGTCCGATCGAGTGATCGATACGTGATACGGTAGGCATAGCTTTTCTTACCAGAGCCGAATTTCTCAGCATTTTCATATTCATCAACAAGTGCCATTTCTTCTGCTAAATCCCCTACAACATCACGGACGAGATCAAAATAATTGTTCGGCGCAAAAGCTTCCGCATCGACAATAAAAGAAATATCTCGAATAATTGCTGGGTATTTACTAACCTCTTTGAATTTCTGACCAAGCTTCAACTGTTTCTTGACCCGATCATCCTCTGACCAGAGCAAACGAATATCTGGAAGTTCCATACCAATAATAGCGAGTCGTTCAAGTCCAAATCCGAAGGCCCAGCCATGGTAACCTTGGATACCAAAGTTTGCGAGCACTTCTTTCCTGGGCATGCCACCTCCTAATATTTCTATCCAATCACCATTGATTTGTACTTCAACTTCAAGTGATGGATCCGTATAAGGAAATGTATCTGGGTTAAAACGATAGACAACATCAGGACCAAACATTGTTTGCACTATGTCGGAAAGTGCATTTTTTAAATCATCAATCGTAAGTGACTCCTTTTCGTCAGCAACAAGATATAGCCCTCCCATTTGATGGAAAATATTCATGTGCTTGCGATCGATTTCATCTTTTCGATACACCTTACCGTAACAAATAACTCCTATTGGTTCCTTAGTTTTTATTTTCTCCTGCACTTCAGGCAGTGTGAGGTAGTAATGCCACATGACTGTATCATGCGTGCGCAAAATATTTTTTGAATCTACGTAGTACGTATCTGAAGTACTGCGAGCAGGATGGTCAGGCGCAAAATTAAATAAATCAAAGCTGATATCTGCAGGGACGATTTCAGGAATAATAACGTTGTCAAAATCTTTAAGGAGCGGCATAGCCTTTACCTTTTCTACGATTTCAAATAGCGGACTCGTCGCTGTACGCGAAAGATCCAACATTGATAGGTATCGTTTAATTCGAAGTGCTTCTGCATCATTGCGTGTCTCAAGAGCTTTGAGTAATGACTCCTCTTCTGTTGTATTTATTCGTATATCTTTTCCCATATAATTTATTTTCGACTAAGTAGTATGTACACATAATTGCCTTTATACATCAGTGTAAACTGATGATTATCGTCATCTTCAAATTGGGCAGATTTCTTGTCATGTGCTTGGTTAAAGTAGACTTTAGCTTCAAGTGGCTCGATTTTACTTAGCAAATATGTAAGCCCGCTCTTGATATGAGCGTCTTCGGTATCATATTCAACCTTATGTTCATGGATATATTTATACGTTACCATAACGGAAAGTATAGCAAAAACAGGCCATTTTTGCGAAGATGTGATAAAATAACTCTATGTCAAAAACGACGATCTATATCATTATTGCTTGTCTTATATTACTCATTGGGGGCTACTACATAGGCTGGCTCGACAATGGACCGCGAGAGCAAGAAGAAATAATAGACATCAATAATCTCCCAAGCCGCCTTGATCCATAGAAATATATCCACAGAATGTAATAAATTAAAAATTTCGAAACGAACACTGTTTGAGCATTTCTATGGTAAAAACTGGCATGCGAGTTTGTGAGATGAGAAATTTTTAATTTATGAAATTTAAAAATTAAATATATTTCTACTTAAACATAAAAAAGATTTTCTCAAAATTTTCAATTTTACCAGTCTTTGAGTCAACTTTGATTCCCTCTTGTTCATACAGTGCTAAACGTTTTACTCGATACTCTTCATTCGTCCACACTTTACCGTCAGTATAGACAATCCGATGAAATGGAACTTGCCCGCCTTTTTGGCGGGTTCGCTTTCTCTCTTCTTCATATTTACCTAGTATTGCCGTAATGCTTCGAGCTGCTTGTCCGCCTCCACCACAAGCCTTCGCTATTGCTCCATATGTCGTCACTTTGCCTTTGGGAATAAGGAGTGCAGCTTCGACAACGCGTTGTGAGAAAGTTTTCATATTATTTTACAAGTTCCTTTAGTTTACAGTACATACATTCTTTCTGGCCGAATTTTTGGTTGTAACATGGACGATTTACCCACTCACCGGATTCCAATGCTTCGACAAAATCATAAATATCCTTCTTCAGAAGCTCGATTTCTGCATTCGTAATCTTTGTTTCATAGAACCTGTTTTTATCATCGGCAGCGGATTCTATAAATACAAGGCGTGAATTTGAAATCACTTTTTGGTCTTTCTGATGGCTGATGAGGTAGGCATACATTGCAAGTTGTCGAAGCTTATCGCCAAGCCGCCCCTCTTCATCCCGCTTCTCAATATCACGCTTAGCATATGCTCGCCCAGTCTTGAAGTCAGTAACTTGGATCGTCTCATCATCAAGTAATTCTACAAGATCGATCTTGCCTGTTATTGCTATATTTGTGAGCTCAGAATCTTGGTACACCAAAGGCACCTCCGTCCTTGTATTCTCGCTAAACTTTTTATACTCAACGAGGAGTAACTGTGGCAACCATGTAACTGCATCTTTTTTGAAACGCGCCACGATTCTCTCGTCAAAGAGCTTCATCCTCTCAATTTCCTGATCTACTAATGCAGGAATATCATCTGCAACTGATGGTTTTTTGAAATAATGATTGAGGCATGCGTGGATAAGATTACCAAAATCAAGACTCTCACTCTTGGCTTCCGGTAGTCGCAAAAAATTTCTGAAATACCACATCCATGGACAGCTGAAAAAATTATTCAAATGCGTAACAGCTAGTTTCATCGGGAAAGCTTCAGAACGCACCAGCTGTCGCACTTCTTCTATTGCATTTTTTTCTTCTCGTATGGGTTCGCTCGCCACGTATGCCTTTGGGTCATGGTCTAGAATTTGTTTTTCTGTTTCTTGTGCTGTTGTTTTTTGGAGCAATTCTTGCGGTAGCATGGCAATGATTTTTGCAAGCTCCTGATCACCTCCCGTGTATCCAGATACCGCATATGAGAATGTTGCAAATCGCTTGCCTCGAGTAAGTGCCACATAGAGCTCACGTCGCGCTGTCAGCTCATCCTTTTTCGAAACTTTTTCTGAAAGTTTTTCTGGTAATGTAAAACCCATTTGTTTGCCTTTCATGAGCGAAGCTTCATCGAGATGCGCAATCCATACAAAGTCGAACTCCAAACCTTTTGAAGCATGCAATGTCATCACTCGCACACCACTCGTAGCAGAAAAAACAGCCAATGGGATATCTTGACCATACGACGCAAGCCGATCTATAAAAGTGACGAATTCCTTAAGACTAATCTCTGGATCCTTCTCCATTTGCGCAAGCGCAAGATGTAAAAAGGTCCTCACTATTTCGATTTTTTGGAGCAATGATTCAGTGGTGCTTGCGTGGCTAAAGAAAAATTTCTCGCCAAGGACTTGGATAAATGAATAGAGGTCTCTCTTTTCACCAATAAGCTCAAGCAGTACATCACCAAATATTTTTATTTCATCTTCACCTTGTACGAATTTCTCGACTGAAATTTTGTTGCCATGCTCTTTCAAAAACTTGTGCGCCATCATAACAGGCACACCAGAAATCGGATCAAGTAGTACAGATGCAACTGCATCTGTACTAAACGGAGCAATAATAACCCGAAGAAGCTTTACGAGTGACTGAGTTTCAGAAGCTAAAAAGAAATGTTTGTTGTTCCCGGCGGCAACAGGTAGTCCTAGATCTAAAAGTATTGGAATTGCGCTTCGTACCTGTGCATTTTTGGGCACTAGTACTACGCATTGCTCAGGCGAAACACCATCTTCAATCTTTTTCTTTATCGCAAGTCCGGCCGCAAGTATCTCATCACGAGGGAAAGCAGCTTCGACAAGCTCTATAGAATGATGCTCCTTACTCTGGCTTTGCAATTTGCTTGTGACAATACTACTCTTAAGTATATGATCTGCAACAGTTAAAATTTCAGTAGTCGATCTATAATTTTCTACAAGCGGAATAACTTTTGCTCCATTAAAAACAGTTCCAAAGTTTTCAAAATGTGATAGTGATGCTCCCCCAAAACCATAAATGAGTTGACGATCATCACCCACGACAAATACGTTTGGTTTCTCGACAGAGCCCCATACTTCAGCGAGAAATTCATTCTGTACACCAGAAGAATCCTGATGCTCATCGACTAGAACATATAAATATCGCTCGCGAATGCTATCTTTGGCATCTGATGAAATCTGTACGAGCCTGACCAAATATTCAAGTATGTCATCATAATCAGCAAGGCTCCGTTCTGCTTTTGTTTTTTCATACAAACTATAAAAACTCGCCGCCTCTTTTGTCCGTTGTAGACGTATAATTTTTTCTGCAGTTTCTTTTTTCAGCTCGCCTTTTGTTGCCCCGCGTGAAGAAATATGTTCTGGATTAGTTTTGAAAGATTGGATTTCTTGATCGATAGACTCTAATAAATCTTTTGGAGCCATACGCTCTCGCTTAGCGAGCGATATAAGTGATTTTAGATCTTTAAAATTATTAGCTCCACCGGAGCGAGGGCGCAAATATTCCCAATCATTTCCTTCGAGTAACTCATCAATTAAAATAACCGCATCGCGATCATCAATAAGCTTGGGCGCCTGAGATAGACCTAGTGCCTCATAGAATTCATCCAACACACCGCTTGCAAAGCTATGGAATGTAGATATTTTTACGCGTGACCCATCAGGGCCAATCAAGCGGAGCAAACGCTCTCGCATAGCTCGGACACCAGAATTGGTAAAGGTAAGGCAGAGTATACCATCAGCTGGCGTATCAGTTTTTTGTAAAATATTTGCAATACGTAGCGTCAGTACCTGGGTTTTGCCAGTACCAGGGCCGGCGATCACCATCACTGGTCCCTCGATCGAATCCACAGCCTCCTTTTGAGCTTTATTTAATTTCTTATATGCTTCGTCAAACTCAAGTTTCATAAGCATAGTATATCGTATTTCTATACCTCTCGTACTTGACCAAAACGAAATAATCGATATACTAACACAAAACAAAATTCTTAAAAAATATGGCAAAGACAGCACAAAAACATCCGGCAGTAACGGCTTTTAAAGAATGCCGCATTCTGGCTAATGCCCAGAAAATTCTTGACCTTGTGCAACTACAAGGCGGTGATTATAAAAATATAACCGGTCTTTCACATACACTATTTAACGAAGCGGTGTATCTTGTTGTAAACAAAGCACCAAAAGTTCGCGCCGCTTTCCAAGACTATCAAAATGAGCCAGGATGCGGAAATGCAAAGAAAATTTTAAAACTAATCAACAAAGGAGACAGTATGAGTTCTGATTTTGGTATTCCAGATAAAGTCATGGCACAAATCATGAATGCAACTATAAGTAAAACTTCCCAAAGGAAATTAGCTTTAAGAAAATAAAAATTCCCCCAACAAATTTTGTCGGGGGAAATTTAATTTATAAGATATTTTAATTATTTACTTTAGCACCAATTCTTACTTGTTCTTCATAACTATTAACAGAAGGGAGAAGACTTGCGACTTCAAATTTTTCTTTACCAGACTTGTCCCAAATAATTAGAGAATCATCGTCTGTATTGAAGCCAATCACGATACTATTGATCGGACTTAACTTCCCTGATCCGAATACATCATCAACATCTTTCGCAAATGCAATGGCATTTTGTTTTGCTTGTTCTGTATTATAATCGTGTCCAGCGCAACCGAGATGAGGTTTCTCAGCTGAGAAATGATATGTCGCCAAAACAAGTGCTTCTCGGTCACGACCGAGAGAATACTGAAGCCATGCTTTTACTTTATCGTAAAGTGCTTTCCATCCAAGACTAAATTTCGCTCCCACATTTCTTATGGGTTGAATAATGCCAACTGGAGTTTCTGTTGCAAGTGAAAGATTTATTCTTCCATCCATGCATTTGAAAGCCATTATCTCAGTTGAAAAATTTCTTCTGTATTTTTCCCTTTCGAAATGTTTGTTAACAAACATACTGCTCTGCTCCTCATTTCTTTTTAAGAGATATACTGTCATAGGATTATCCTCACTCTGTGCGTACCCTTTCTCACGAAAATACCGAAGTTGTGTCATATCAAGCCGTTGAAAATGACGGTCATTTTCGTTCATAGTTCCAGCAATAAACTGCAATCCCATATCAAGTAATTTAGGATAGTTATCTTTTATAACTTGATATCCCAAGCAAATTAAATCATCTGCTTTAAGTATTGCATGCTTATAGTCTGAACCACTTTCACGATATGGAGAAGAAACCATAAAAGTTAAGCCTCCTTCAGGTGTGATACCTCTTTTCTCTAGATTATCAGTAAGTACTTTTCCGGCTGTTTTGAGTGGTCCAATAGAATCAATGTCAAAGGGATTCAATATCAGAGCTAGATTTGGTTCATGTAGCCAGTCAAAACCGTTACCAAAACCAATAACCCTTTCTTGGTGATCAAAATCAATTGGACGATCAGAGGACCGTATAACGGAAATATGTTCCTTGTTTCCACTAAGTAATCTTGCAAAGTCCCTGAGAACTTTCTCTGGCAAATCGGGGTAAAGGCAAGATATCTGCTGTGCAATTTTTTGATATTCGTGTTCCATGTATGGTAGGTGATTTTATTTTAAAAATGAAAATTCAAAAGCTAGCATACCATATATGCCAGCTTTTTCAAATTTGTAGTTATAAACTTTTAGGAGTTTGATTTTCGCTAGATTGGATTGGTACTATTGGTTTTGTGACTTCAACCACTGGTTCCAAACGCTTAGCAAGTTCAACGTACATGTATGACAATGCAATAATCGACACAGGAATAGAGATAAGCAATCCTACACCGAGCGCTATTGCACCCAAAATATTGATACCTGCAATCATAATCATAAAGAGCCATAGTTCCCCTTTTACGCCTTTCGTCATTCGTGCACTCTCGCGGAAAGCATCTCGAATCGAGAGGTCGTCTTTATCGATAACGAGGTATTTTGCAAATGAGAATTTGATCGCCCATATGATACCTGGAATAATAAATAAAATAAGACCGAGGATTACGATCGCACCGTAGAGTATCGATACAGCCAAATAGCGAAGAATCATTCTCACTGAACGCAAAATATCACTCGAATGAGGCTCGCTGCCACGGACAACTTTTATCGTGACGTAGATAATTCCTACACTGAGTACTATTTGGTACAACACACTAGAGATGGAAAAGACAGCAGCCAAAAGTGGCATTGAATGTTCAGTAGCCTTTTGTGCGTTTTGAAATACGATCGTGATCCCAAATAAAAGTACACAGAAAATTATGTAGAACAAATATTCCTTTTTAAATGCCTGCCAGCCAAATCGCAATGCCTCCCGCTTTGGTAATTGTGCCATATAGACTAGAGTTCTTCGGTTGCTGAAGTCACAGGTGTTTCCACAGCATTATCTAATAATTGTGCTGCGACTGATTCGAGGAGCATAGCCTCATGTGCGACAAATGCACTTATTGAATCAAATGATCCTACGTTTATAGTGCCTTCTTTCAGCTCTGCAACAGAATCTCGGAGACTATCGCTTGTTTTGTATGTTGGACTTTTCTTCATTAAAAACTTATACCATGGTGCTCGCACTTCGACACCATTGTTGGTATTGTCGACAATAATCCGCTGGATCACATACGTCTTTGCAAAACCGAGGAACTTAGCGTTGGCTGCATAGGATATTTCGGTCATATCTTTATTCATGACAATCTTTTTGATTCGATCATTGTCTCTCATTAATGTTTCAGCATAAAGTTTGAGATCTTCAAGTGTTGCTACACTTGTGGCACGATCAATTCGGACAGTTTCCAAAGTTGTAGGCCCGAGTTCACTTCGGTTAATAGTGAGAGAAAGATCAGCTGCTTCTGGCGCTTGGTCACCTTGGGCTACGTAACTTTTATTTTCATCCCAGTTAGTCTTAAAACTAGCGAATGATGCTTGGATGTTTTGGAAGTGACTATCAGCACTAACTCCAGGTAGTCCACGCAAACACGAGAGTACTCGTGCGTTGAACGCAATTAAATTCTCAACTCTATTCATATCTGGACCTGCAGATTTACCGAGTTCATGGATAACTTCAACTAATACTGAACGGAAAATGGTTTTTAGACGGCTTTGGGCAACATCACTATTGCCTATAAGATCAAGTTCACTAGACATAGCCATTTGCAAGGCACGTTCCTTGGTGTACAAATCTTTCTGCACTTGTGACACTTCGTCGGCTGGAGTTGCTAGAACACTATAGCTATCGACATTCCAAGCAAAACTAGATCGGTCGGCCTCACTAGCTCCCAAAAATGTACTATCGATCGCACTACAAAATGATTCAGTGTCAGTATCAGGAATACTTTTAGTACCGATATCACTAACGAGATTATCAACGATATAGGTAAGGTATCCAGAAGTCTTTGGGAGTGCAGTTGTTGTCGGAGCCTTCAATCCATCTGATGAAATTTCTGTTTCTGGTAATGCCGCAAAGATACTCGATGCGTAAAATAAGCTGATAATACTAAGCGTACTGACGAGCATAGAAGCTCTAGTGTGTGTTTTCATCCCGGTAGTATACCACCTGTAACCTAACTGTAAAATTGACAATAATAAATTAAGTGTCGGAGTTTATATCTTTATGAAGACAGGATTCTCAAAAAAACGTTACCTAGATTTATACCGGAAACAATTCGTTGTATGATCGTGCACCATGCCGATGCCTTGCATGAATGCATAGCAAATGGTCGAGCCGACAAATTTGAATCCTCGCTTTTTCAAGTCTATACTCATTGCATCAGATATAGCCGATGTCGGGGGAAGCTTTTTGTTAGGACTAAAAGAATGATGGATCGTTTTGCCTCCAGTAAAGCTCCAAATATATTTAGAAAAACTACCGAATTCTTTTTGAATAATTAGAAAACTTTTAGCATTGGTAATCGTTGATTCTATTTTCAGACGATTGCGGATAATGCCGGCATTTTGCATAAGCTTAGTAACATCACGCTTCCCCATCTGAGCAACTTTAGTCGCATCAAAATCATGGAAAGCTTTAGCAAAATTATCTCTTTTGTGGAGTATACATTTCCATGACAAACCCGCCTGATGCGTATCGAGCACGATGGCTTCGAAAATATCTTGATCTTTTCTCTTCGGTACTCCCCAAACCGTATCGTGATATTCCTGCATTCTCAGGTCGTCCTCCACCCATGCACAACGGATTTTTTCTTTGCTTTTCATTCCTCTACTATAGCAAAAACGGTCTTAAAAGACCGTTTATTATTTTCAATAAATTTGATATCTAAAAAAGAATTTCACTTGCTCCTACTGCAAAACCGAACAAAAATATTACTGCTGCATAAATTAAATTGATATACCTTTCGAGATTTGCACCGAATTTTTGTTTCAAGTTCCCATCCCATTTTTCAATTCTACTCGTGAAATTAAACACGAATGAATCCTCTGGAAAAGCCGGAATAGGTGGCATTGCATTTTTGGTGGCATTTGATTTATCAACTGTTACACCAATAGATAGATTGTTCATGAGTACAGATTTTTCAAACTATACTACGTACTACTAGAAACCACAATCATAAATCAAAAAGCAAAGATCGCTCTCTGCTTTTCGTCTGTTACTATTTATTAGTTACAATTTTTACATCCATGCACCCAATATCGCACCGAAAATCAAAAGTGACACGAGCATATAGCCAGCATTGATAAAGAATAATCTCCATGCCATTTTGCGAGGGCGATTGCTCCACATGGCACCACTAGCAGATAGTGGCATTGCAAATCCTAGCCACACCCAAAACGCTGTTGAAACACCTGACATAGCTCCAGTTGTGCCAAAGTATGCCATACCCATCACAATAATATGAGAGAGGACATATAACTCGATCAACAAGAGCACAAACTGCGTGAGATATAATTTCCACATACCTTTCTGAATCTCTTTCATTTTCTCTGGTGGCATGTTCATATCCATACCAGAAGCTTCCATGAATGCTACTCCAAAAAGGATTTTTGAATGCCACAGGAAACCTATAAACATTCCTACAAGTCCACACACTAATATCGCTACATAATTTACTGGGATCATATATATAGTAAACAGTGAGTAGTAAATAGTATACGACTATTTAAAACTAACTACTTATAAATTAAACTAATAATTTCGACTACTGATTTTTAATAACGAAATCTCCAAATACTTTCAAATCTTCACTCGATATCGAGTTTCGAGCGCTCGTATGTGCAACCCATGTCCGGTAACCATTGAGACATGTAAACGCAGAGACCCCCGGGACGAATGGTCCGTATTGATCTAGGGTACATGCTGACCAAGCTGGCGGATTGCCCCAATGGTCACCCCAGATAATTACCATATCATGATCAGGTGGCATGGTTCCTCGAAAAGTAGGAATTGCATCTGCAGTAAGCGCCTGCGGATCCATAGGAACAGCACTTGTATCTGAATAATATTCAATAATATTCATCTCTTGGGGATAATAGAAACCAAATGTAGGCGACTTGAGCCATCCGTCAGGAATCGATTCAATACTAGGATCAGCTGTATTGCTTGTTTCAATTTGTCCAGGCAATATTAAATTTTTATCTACATATCCTTCTTCTTTTTTCTCAGTAATAAGCCAGATGATAATACCTAGAAGCACCAGCACGGCCACAATGAGCCCTTTATTTATTTTTGAAGTATTTTGCATGTTATTTATTTTTATTTTTTATATCTATGTAAACGTTGCCCATCGCTTGATACGTTCCTTTCTGGACTCTTGCTTCTCAGAAACTGTAGCAATATTTTGCCACTCTTTAAAGTTTTCCATTACTTACTTATTATTGAGTGTTTAATTGATCAACATTGATGAAATGCGTACCATCAGGAGTCACGCATTGCTCTGGATATGATTCGAGGATAGGATGGCCAGCAAGAGCACAGTCCGCAAACGTGGTTATCTCTGTTTTTGGAGGAATAACATCAGGTAGTGTATTAGTTTTTCGCATTTCAAAATATCGTCCTAAAAATGCAGCCCCAATAATAAAAACTACGATACCGATCGCGAGCCCTCTAGGTAGTTTTTCTTTCATGCCTACATTGTACCCTATATAGAAATATATTCTAGAGATGCATGTGCAAAAAATAAAACCCACATATGTGGGTTTTTACTATACCTGTTTGATAACAAATGATGGAGTTGACGCACAGATTAGCGGCACAACCCAATCATCTAATTTCATCGAGATATGAATACTTTTCTTGGTTTGGAGAGCAAATTGATCAAAGGTTACATTTCTTTCTTGCGATAGTAAATTTCGCTTTATAAAAGTTTTCACTAATTCAGTAAACTCTTCAGTACATTCCTTTGAAAGATACAATTTTTTCACATTATCTCGAATCATTTTTTGTGTATTGATGATCATGTGAAAATTAGCCCCAGTAATTTTGATGTCATTTTTGAGTGTGATATCTATATTATTCACCAAAATCGACATTTCCGAAGGTATAACGGTATACACATCAGGTGCCCAGGGCCAAATACTATAGACGTCTCCCGGATACAGTAATTTATGATCTGTATGACGTAATACAATCTTTCTTTCTGGAACAACAAATTTGGACCAGTCACTCATGAAGAAGACGAGCTCGAAAAATATGCAGCCAATTGAAACTTGAATTAATCGCATCTCTCCTGCACTAAATGAAGTACCCATATTCGAACAAACTATAATCGGCAAAAAGAACATCACTACGAATGATAAACCCTTGGCAATGCTAGAAAAAAAGGATACCAATCTGTTCCAAATAGAGCTTTCTTTATAATTTCTATTTAAAAATTGGTGATTTTTTTCAATACCATAATAAGATACGCTGGTGAAAAATAATAGCATTGCAATACTTACCAAAAGTATTGCTCCAACCTCGCTTAGAGATTGCGGCCAAATATTTTGATGACCTGAGTACGGTCCATCTACTAAATTCAAGAGCAACAGTATCCAAGGAAATACCAGAGCAAATGTTACTACGTAAGTAAAATTCTTTGCATTTTTTGTTTTCATAACAATGAAATTTGAGATTACTATACAGTATTTCTATAGAAAATCAAGTTCATCTACTAAACAAAAAAGACCTTACATAGGTCATTTTTGTTTGTATTTTATTCGTCAATTGTGAACGTCTTCATTTCCCCACCAGGGATTGTATACTCAAGTGTCTTATCATCAATCCATTTTGGCTTATGCCAAAATGTCGTATCACCCGTTCGATCAAGAAGAATTTTTTCTTTCGTTATTACATTGTAGACATAAAAAGATACCTGCATATTTTTAGATGTCCATTCTGCTTGATATTCGGCATCGAATTCTTTTGTGCCTGTCCAGGGCGGGCCGTCATCATAGGTTACCCACGCATTTTCAATATTAAATGGATCACCTTCCATGGTTCCTGTTGGAGCATCAAATAATTGCCAGTTACCTGAAGAAACATCAACTTTCACAAATGCTAGCGTATCAGCACCGTCAAATAATCGAAACCAATAGTATTGACTATCTTTTGTCCAACCTATGAGACTAATGTCGCCACTAGCGCCCGGATATTTTGCAAATATATCTTGCATTGGAATAGCAACAACATCTTCACCGGAATCAATTGATTTGATAATGAATGAATAATCTTCGCTGCCAACATATCCTTTTATTAAATTAATGTATTTTTCGTGTGGATCGATATCAAAAGAAGTTTGATATATTAAAGTTGGTTTATTACTTTTTATATCAGTAAATGTAAAGTTTGATTCTGGATTTTTATCTATATATGAGTATTTCCAAACTTCAAATCTGTAATCTGGTAAGATTTGAAAGTTGCTGTAATCAAACCCCCAATATCTCAAAACATACATTGCGCAATCCCTTATTTTATAGACCTCTTGATTTGGAGGAACATTGTCAATTACAAATGAATTAATTTGTGTATTTTGACTATCAGTTATTTTTACTTCCATGGGGATAAGTGGTCGATCAAGACCATTCACCGCTTTTTCTCCATCTCGGGGGAAATTAATTTGTAATCCATCTGACTGACATTTTTCTATATTATTTGTTGCCATACTATCCCATACATCAGTAGGTGCCGGGATTACATCTTTTAGAAATTTAAAGTAGTAGAGAATAAATATAGTCAAAAAACCCACAATGATTATGAGTACAGCATGGAATATCTTTCGATGTGAATTAGAAGTCATACGAGAGTATTCCATTTGATGTTAAGAGAGCTAGTATAGACATACCGCTCTTATCATACACCTCTTCTGGCAAATTTGGCTTTGTTACAACTATATGAGTTAGATTCGTTGTTGCATTATACGTCGCAACAACTTTAAAAGCATCTTTAACCTTTATCGTTTGAGTCAGCTTTTTATATGATCCATCATTGGCCAGATTCCATTTATACTCAATCGTTGTATGTGGAAATTTAATTTTTGGATTAGCATTATAGCTAATATCTTTAACTCTTAGATTAATCGGAGAAATACCAGGGACAAAAGGTGCAGCATCGCTAACTAGATTGAGCTTTGTTGTATTACCTGATACATCAGCAATCGTATAGGTAAGATTTTCCTTCGTTGTTGAAGTTGGACTTTCTTCATCTACTCCAATAATACTTAGATCTTTATTGTCTTGATCAAATGCGATAAATACTTCGGGAGCTGTAATATCAGGAACATTTACTTGCTCTAATATAGTTTCACCCGTACCATTTATCGTGTCATATGTCGCAATAAACGAATCAACTTGCCCATCTGTAATACTACCTGTAGATTGACTTTGCGAATCATTACCAGATCCATCAAAAGAAGTAGCCGCAATAGTGTACGTACCTGCACCTGTGCCCGTAACCTTGAGAGTATAGTCCCCTACACTAGGTGTTGGAATGTACGCTATTTTCCAAGTATGTTCAGCTCCATTACCATCAGGATCATCATACATTTCATTAACATAACTGGCATTGGGAATATCAGCAAAAGTCTCATCAGTAGATGGATCATAGCCAAGTTTGTTACCTGCTGGATCTGTTATAACAATATCGGCAGGAGATGCAACATTAAATGCAAGGTACACAGTTGCAACTCCAGTCGGATTTGGTTTGAAAAGTCTTAGTCCTGCAAATTGCTTACTGTATGCGCGGACATGCTCAGTAGTATTTGTTTCTGATTCATTGAGGGTTTTAGTGTTGTAAAATGCCGGATCTTTTACTTCATAATTATTGGATGAGAGCTTATTTGCAAGAACTATAAAATGTGTGTGGGTTTTAGTATTTTTTATATACTGCACTTTTGCAATAACTGGCCGGTTGAGATCTAAATAACTATTGGCAAGACTGTAATTAGTTTCCGAGAAATCTCCAGAGTTTGCATCATAGGCTAATTGATTATCGGTGTATTGTGCTACTTTATACCAACTCATAGCACCACCAGGATAATAGCCCATATTGTTTTTTAACCAAGAATTTAATGTTAGTGGCGTTACATCATTTGCTTGTATATTTGTGATTCCATAATACCTAGCTACCATTACAGCAGAGACCATAGCGCAACCACAACTTGCAATTGTTATCCCACAACCAGTATTCCCAATACCATACGCATAATCTTGATTAAACCATGAAGAAGTTTCAGCAATACCGGGATAAGGTGATTGATTTTGTGTATACAGTGGTACATTTTGAATAACAAAATCAATATTATTTGTTATCCCAAATTCACTCCATGGGGATTTGTTATTTTGTGCATCCACTGCCCTGGCACGCCAGTGATACGAATCATCAGTATTCCCCTCACTCTTTATGCTAACTACTTCACCATCATTTACAGAGCCTGATATTAGTAAATTAGAACCGTCAAAAACTACATCATTAGGTTTAATTTCAACCTCCATAGAAGCCGTTCCTCCATCTGGCACATGCAACGTTCCTTTGAGGATAATTGTATCACCCGTATTAAGCCCCCCTTCTGCAAGTGAGTAGCTACCATCAGATTTGAATTGAGTAAGTAAATCAATACTGGGGCCACTAGTGCCAGCAAATGGATCAGTAGATAACCATGGAGAAAATGAAGAAAGATATTGAATGTCCGCAGTATCTCCTTGTCCTGTAGGATTCACCAATTCATCATAAGGGCCACTTGGATCACCCCACCAATTATTAGTTAAGTCAGGTATAGTACCACCTATGATAAAAGCAACAGTATTCCCAGAAAAAGAACTTTGGTGGACACTAAATACCCCATGCTCTGTTCCCCGCATACCAATTGCATTATTAAGTATTTGGGAATTCGTCATTGTTAATACTTCATCATCGGGGCCCAATAGTTTGAAACCACCCTCTGAAGATACATTGTCAACTGCAATTTCAGAAAAATTTTTTATCACAACTGAATCAAGTGTAATATTTGTTCCTAATCCATAATATCGAATACCAGCTTTCCCAGTATCAAAAATACAATTTGTGCAACTAAGAGACGAATCGTAGGCAACAATAGCCGCATAGGTAGTGGTGTTTATTTCAGTAAAATCAGTTAAATAAACTTGAGAAGTGAAGCCACTAAAAATACCCAGCACACTATCAGCTATATCAATGTTCGTTGCTGTTATTGTTGCATGATCTGCATATATATCTCTATGATTGTGATTAAAGGAAATATGATCAATAGAGGCCGTAACACTATGGTAATAAAGCGCATTTACTGCATATGAAAAATCAACAAAAGCAAGTGCTGATGTTGCATTAAAAATTTTGATTCCTCCCCAGTCATCATATCCAGGAGATGTCAAACTACCATCATTATTAGAATCCCCGCTAACACTATCATCCAGATACGAAGTAAATATAATTGGATTTGAAGCCTCCCCGACCGCATGCAATGTGCCTTTGACAGAAAGTAGAGGTGGATCTTCATCATCGGGATCATCGGGGCCATAACTTTTAATTACAACTCCGGGTTGGATAGTCAATATGACACCTAATGCAACATCTATCGGAGAAGTTATAATATAAGGGCTACCTCCGACATCCCATGTTGTATTGCTTGTAATATTATTCGTAATAATAGTACTTGCATGAAGTTTGTTGTTTGGAGCAAGTACAATGATGGTAATAAGTACCATCACAATAAAAATATATTGCTTGTACATATAGTATAAGTATATGCTTTGACTTTTTACTCGCAATATTGTAAAAATTTTTCTGTGGAAAACTTTTATATAAAAAACTTTTATGATATAAGGTTTTTTCAAACTAAAATAATATATATACACGGCCGTGTATATATATTATTTTAGTTTGAAAAATTGTTTTAGATTTTTATCGTCGCTTATAAAATCAACAATCATATACCTGACATTTTTACCAAAGACATAGTGAGTTTTCAAAAGCTCTATATAATCCTCGCACGCAAAAGGATACACCCATACACTCTGCTGCAGTTGTATAAAACCAATTTCTTTTAATTCATGTCTTAGTAGATCTCTCTTGGTCCGATTGCGCTCAAATATATCAAAGCAAACAACGCGCCATTTACCATCCCAATTTTTATTTTGTATATATCTATATTTCTTTAATTTCCAAAGAAATATCTTACCCATTTCTGATAGTTGATATGTGTTACTTTTATTAATTCTTTCTAGATACCCCTTATTGAGTAGGATTTCTATTTTTTTATTTACATACTGTCGTTTACTGTTGCGAAATAATTTACTCCTATCTATCATTTCATTTTTTTCAAAAAGCATATCCAAAGTAATCGAACCAAGTTCTGAAACAGCAAACAAAAGGTTCCCAGTTACTTTACCTAATCGTAATAATTTATTATTTATCATATATACCTTGTTATAATTTATATACACGACCGTGTATATAAATTATCTAGACAATATAATGTTAATAATACATAACGGTACAGAATTTTATACGAATCGTTTATTGTTTATCCTTAAACTTCCACCAGGCGACTTTGGTAATATTTCGCTCGCCGGTTTTTGCCATATAGACGAGCGAGCGGAGTACATAGAGCATACAGCGGTCGACGTGAGTACCAGCAAGTTTTTCAAGCTCTGCATATAGTTTGTCAGGATTTTTATTCTTGAGATCACTTACCTTCTGAATCCCAATCGAATAGAGATCCTCTGCAACCGCCGGTCCGACATTCGGCAATATTTGGAGTTCTTGTAAGATTGCTTGTTTATCCATATACCAAAGAAAACCCTTGCGGGTTTTCTAGAATCTTATTGGTGTATTTCATGCTTCGTGCAGCCATTTTTGCACATCTCACAGTTATCACAAGTCGACATATTGCTGCCGCAGGCTTTACAGTCGCATCCACAAGAAGCTGCGCTCGTCATCATGCACGTACAGTCACCACCCTTGCACATATTGCACGCACAATTCTTGCCGCCACAATTCGTTGATCCACAGAACATATGGCACGCACAGCCAGTTGATTTACATTTACCACCTCGACAGCACGGACAAATCTTTGGACCGAGCGCAAATATGCCAGGTCCAGCAAATGAAATACAAAGTGACGCAGCAAGCAGCAAGAGTTCGAACTCATAGCCTTTTGCACCAGTAAGCCCACCGACAAGTTTGAGCTTGAAGATCGCTACTGCCATGATAATAGCAAACAAGTAGCCAGTAAGTTTCGTACCCACACCAAGCACAAATGCAATACCACCGATAAATTCAACCCATGCGGTAACGTACGCTAAAAATGCTGGCAAGCCGAGAGATGCAAAGAACCCAACCGTACCTGCCATATTATCAATCTTCTGCCAACCGTGAGCGATAAAGATTACACCAATAACGACACGGAGTATGAGGAGTCCCCACGCACGACAGTTATAATGTTTCATCATATGAATAACGTATTTATAGTAATACGAGTAGTATATCACGCACTATTACCTAGTATCCAGACGTAAGTACGAATACTGTTATTTCAGGCCGCATACCCACACGTCCAGGGAAACCAAGCGCTCCTAGACCTCGATTGACATAGAGATACTGACTGCCGATATGGTATAAACCTGCCCAATGTGGATAGACATATTTGATAGGACTCCATTTTATTTGCTTTGTTTCAATACCAAACTGCATACCATGCGTATGACCTGATAGCGTCAGAGTAATCCATGGGTACATCGTATTCACCTCTTTATCAAAATGTGAAGGATCATGTGAGAGCAGTATAGTAAACAGATTTTGGTCAATATCGCTCGTGGCTTTGGCAAGATCGCCGTACTTTGTAAAATGCATTTTTGAACTCCAATTTTCTACACCAATCAAATTAATTTGTGCATCATTCTTTTGAATACTTACATGTTCATTGAGAAGTAAATTCCAACCTAGCTCCTTTTGATATTTTTTCAGTTGCAATAGATTGGCAATTTTTTCTTCAGGAGTTTTCCAAGACACATAGTCACCATAGTCGTGGTTGCCAAGTATAGAAAAAATACCAGATGGTGCCTTGAGCTTTTTGAGTTCTAGTATATATGGTAATACTTCTTCAACGCGATTATTTACCAAATCTCCGGTAAAGAAAACACAATCCGGCTGTTGTGTATTAATTAGAGCCACTGCTTTTTTAATCGGAAGAATGGATGTATAGGTACCACTATGAATATCTGAAATCTGCACAAATCGAAAGCCATTAAAGGCTTTGGGAATTTTCGCATCTACAATTTGTATCGTTTTGATACTTATGTGAGCAAGGCCGCGAAGCATGCCATACATAAACACAGAGAAAAGTACCAGTCCGAACATAAGCCCACTACCGATAGCCCACATGATAAGTTGAGATCCTACTACAAAAGGAGTGAGGCTCAACAAAAATACAAAGCTCAGCAATATACCACTAACAAAAACTGCCGCCAGGCTTGCGAAAAGTATAGTGACAAAGAGTGCTCGGCCATATACCTCACAAAAATGCCAACGGTTGCCAAATTTACTTACTTCAAATATATAGACCAAGGCAAATTCGATAGATGCAATACTTATCGAACCAAGTACGGAAAGCTCTTTATGAAAGATAAAAGCAACTTCTAGCCAAAATATGGCGAGTATAAATATACACCCAATGATAGTGATACCAATCGAAAGAAATTTTTTCATATACTATTCTTTTTTCTCAAAATCAATCGAACACGAATTAACACAGAAATGTTTCCCTGATGGCGCGTGCTCATCATCAAAGAGATACCCCAAGTGTGATTTGCATTTTGAACAAACTACTTCGGTCCGGTGCATACCCATCGTATTATCTTCGACATATTCGACACTGCCCGCTATTGCATCATCGAAAGCCGGCCAACCACGAAGTCCGAGTGGACCCTCAGCAGAGTTTAACTTGGTGTCAGATGCAAAAAGCTTTTGTCCGCAGATTTTGCAGGCATACATGCCTGCATCGTTCGTCTTCCAGTATTCGCCTGAATACGGCGCCTCAGTCCCCTTTTCTTGGGTTACATGGAATTCTGTCTCATTTAGTTTTTTCTTGAGTTCATCTTTGTCCATACTTTTTAGTTTTTCTGTAGCATTACAGCAAAACGGGTGGCGTCATTATCATTTGCTTTTATTTCGAGTCCGCTATTTTTGAATATTTTTACTAAATCATCAAAGTAATCACCAGACACATTAATCGGTATACTATTTTTTGCTTGTGGAAATGCACGAGCAATAATCTGCTGCCCTTTCCAAACTTGTATTAAATTATCTTCAGACTCAATCTTAAATTGCTTGTTTTTCTGATTAGCGACAAAAGCATTAAAAACATTCTCAATTTCTATTGGAATTGGAATGTCTTGGTCAATTATTGCTTTATTTTGTGCACGTTCAATTCCTAACATATAAAAAGTATACCACAATAAAGCTCCAAAAAAGTTTGTTTGACATAGATATATATATACTTTAGTATGAGGCAAACGTTATTCACATGTCAAAAGAAAACCAAACTAGCAAAAGCAAAAAAATCTCTGATTATTTTGCTGAAAATGTATTTACTGAGGAAGCAATGAAAAGCTACCTCAGCGAAGATGCCTTTCAAGGCGTAATGTCAGCTACAAAAACTGGACAAAAAATTGACCGGAAAACAGCAGACCAAGTCGCTGCGACCATGAAGTCCTGGGCAATTTCCAAAGGTGCCACTCATTACACGCATTGGTTCCAACCACTTACAGGTGCAACAGCAGAGAAACATGACGCCTTTTTCCAACTCACTGATGAAAACAAAGGAGCAGAAAAATTCGACGGGAGTGCATTAGTGCAACAAGAACCTGATGCCAGTAGCTTCCCAAGCGGTGGACTTAGAAACACGTTCGAGGCTCGCGGATATTCGGTTTGGGATCCGTCTTCACCTGCTTTTATTATGGAAATCGGAAGTGGAAAAACACTTTGTATTCCTACCATTTTTGTTTCCTACAATGGCGAAGCACTTGACTATAAGGCACCCTTGCTGAAATCTCTCCATGCACTCGAAACTGCTGCAGTAGAAGTGTGTCATTACTTTGATAAGAATGTTACCAAAGTGGTGCCTACACTCGGATGGGAACAGGAATATTTTGCGATTGATGAAGCACTGTTCGAAGCACGACCTGATCTGGTATTTTGTGGCAGAACATTATTCGGCCATAGTCCAGCAAAGGGGCAACAGTTAGAAGACCACTATTTTGGTTCGATCCCGGAACGGGTCTATGCATTTATGCTGGATTTTGAAACCGAATCCTTCAAACTTGGTATACCATTAAAGACGCGCCACAATGAAGTGGCTCCTGGGCAATATGAAGTGGCGCCAATTTTTGAAGAAGTAAATGTGGCCGTTGACCACAATCAATTATTGATGGATGTGATGCAACGGGTAGCGAGGCGCCATAAATTACGGGTACTACTTCATGAAAAACCCTTTGCCGGCATCAACGGAAGCGGCAAGCACAACAACTGGAGTATGGCCACTGATACCGGAAAGAATCTACTCTCACCGGGACGCACGCCAAAAAATAATTTACAGTTTCTTACCTTTTTTATCAACGTGATTAAAGCGGTAAGTGAAGGAGCCGATTTACTTCGCGCTTCCATTGCCTCTGCTGCCAACGACTTTCGTTTGGGAGCAAATGAAGCTCCTCCGGCAATTATTTCCGTTTTCATTGGCTCGTACATGACTAAAATTCTGGACGAAATCGAAACGAAAGTGGAAAGTGGAAAGTTTACTGAAGAAAGTGAGCAAAGTCTGCGTTTAGAAATTCATAATAAGATTCCGACTTTGTTTCAAGATAATACCGACAGGAACCGTACTTCTCCCTTTGCATTCACGGGAAATAAATTTGAGGTACGCGCTGTAGGTTCATCACAAAACTGCTCTTCCACAATGACAGTATTGAACACCATTGTTGCAGATCAGTTGATTAACTTCAAAAAAGAAGCTGATGGTTTAATTGCTAAAGGTAAGAATCGCGAAGTTGCCATCATGGAAATACTAAAGCGTTACATTACCGAAAGCAAAAAGATTTGTTTTGAAGGTAACAACTACTCCAAAGAATGGGAAGAGGAAGCAGCACGCCGCGGATTGAGTAATGTAAAAAACACACCCCGCGCCCTCGATTTCATGATGGCCAAAAAAGGAATCGATCTATTTGTCCGAAATCAGGTTTTCACCAAAGAAGAAATTCATGCACGCCATGAAATTGAATTAGAAAAATACATCAAGATTGTTCAGATCGAAGGCCGTATTATTGGCGAACTGGCAGTGAACCAAATCATTCCTGCAGCCATTCAGTATCAGAATGAACTGATCAATAACATAAAAGGGTTCCGGGAAATCGGGCTGGATGAACGTCATACCGAAGCACAAAAGAACCTGGTTACGGAAATCAGTGAACATGTGAATGCCATTCTGAAGATGGTTCATGAAATGACGGAAGCCCGAAAATCCGCTAATAACACAGAGGATATCCGTGACCGGGCCATTGCCTATTGTGATACCGTTAAACCATTCTTTGATGAAATCCGCTACCGGACCGATAAGCTGGAACTGCTGGTGGATGATAAGGTTTGGCCCTTACCAAAATATCGAGATTTACTATTTTTGAAGTAAAACAAAACCCTGAGTGACACAGGGTTTTTATTTTTTCCTATGCTTAATAATTTGAAAAATTGGCGGAATAAATGATACTACAAACACACCTATAATAATGGGTAGTATGTAGCGATCAATACCTGGTATTGTCTCTCCTAAGAAAAACCCGAGCAGTGACAGTGAGAACACCCAAAATATACCACCGATAATGTTGTACGTTAAAAATACTCCATAATTCATTTGTGTGGCACCAGCAAGTATTGGCGCAAACATCCGAATACCAGCCAGAAATCGTCCAATAATAATCGTCTTCTTACCATGTTTGTCGTAGAATTTTTTGGCTTGCTCAAGATAACGTTTCTTAAACAAGAAAGAATCATCACGAACAAAAAGCCGTGGACCGAGTTTCCTGCCGAACCAATACCCAACCGAATCACCAAGGATTGCAGCTATTGAACCAAAAGCAAGTAACAACCAAAGATTGATATATCCTTTGGAGGCAAGCAACCCAGCAGTAATCAAAAGCGTATCTCCTGGAAGTATAAAGCCCAAGAATGTGCCTGATTCTGCAAAGAGAATAGCAATAACACCTATTAGACCAAAGGTTGAAATAATAGTCTTAGGATCTAGGAGAGAAAACAAGTGTGAGATCATAACACTCGAAGTGTAACATACATAAAGCTTTATTTATGAAGTCTATTTATTTACAATATTGAGTATATATTTGCTATACTATAAGTACGCCTTTTTCTTATTAATAATAATCTATAATTTATGGAATTTTTCAGAGATCAATCATATAACTCAGCCAAGGTATTTTTCCTCTTGGCGCTCATCATAGGTTCGGGTATGTTTATTATGTATGGCGGCGGCAATGGTGACAATAGTTTACTAGGTCGTGTATTTAATAAAAAAAACACTACATATAATCCACTTAATAATAATATTCAGACTGGAATCAATATTGTCGTTCCAGGAAGTAATGTAGCAAGTACTAGTAACTGCACAGCGGCAAATGCTGGTTTCCCCGGATCGGTTCGTTATTGTAATGAAATTTTTAGCCAGTTAGATATTCCAGAACCTTCAGTATCAGCGGGCACTTCGGGAATAGTCTTTTCGTCTACATATGGTCTTAAGTTTGATGTCTATACTCCACCACTTTCTGACACAGCAACAAATCGAGCTGCGGTCATACATTTTCACGGAGGTGGTGGTGATGAGACTAGCGCTGGACCATGTAAACAATATGCAAGCTTTGGGTATGTATGTTTTTCTGGAGATTATCGAAATGATGATGCTGTAAAAGGATTTAGCTCAGCAGAACAGAAACATGCCACATCTGATGCGCAAGCAGCTCTACGCTATATCCGAATTCATGCGAGTGAGTATGGCATTGATCCAAATCGGATAATGTTAAGTGGTATATCTGCAGGAGGTACTGTTGCACTAGAAGCTGCTGTTTCTGGAAATAACCTTGACAATGTCAACTGGTTCTCATCTAGTGATCTTGAAGTTAACAGAGACAATCAATTTGGTATTGTGTCTTCAAAAAGCTGCGTAGCAACAAGTAATTCTGGCGCTCCAATGGTTTCTACCAATAGTTTAATTGATGCTGGAGATCCACCCACATCATTATTTCTAGGAGAAAATGATCTCAGTCATGGATGGACATGTAATACAGGGCAAGTATTCACTGATGCCATGACACTTATCGGTATTCCAAGTTATTTCCAGTGTTTTCCAGATACTGGCCACTCACTCAACCAAGGCCCAGCAATAGATGCTGTTGTCATCCCAATGGTATATAAAGAAATGATTGTTGAAAGCTGCACATTATAATATCATGTAGACACTAAAAATCCCGGAATTCCGGGATTTTTAATTGCGAGATATTTTTTTTTCGGTATTCATTGTGCAAAATTCGAACCTTTTTTGAAAGCAATCCTGATGAAGAAATCTGAAAAATGCGGACTCGGTTTTGCGAAACAATTTTGCGGAAGGAATGCAGGGCGGGGATTTCGGAATTTTGGCGGGTAAGATTAGAAGATTACAACTCTGTTTTTTTGATTACAAAGTTTTTTGCCAAACTATGTTTCCAAATAGTTGCCTTCCGTTTATTTTTAGTAATTATCATTTTAGGTCTTTTGGAAAAAGACAACATCTTTTTAAACTCATTCTTCTCATTTTCTCCGAACGAAGAACTATTTTTGAAAAGAGTATCTATTTCTGTCATCGTGTTTTTGTCGTATCTTGTCGTTATTATATAATCACCAATAACACAAAGATTATCTGTCATCGGTACACCGATCTTCTCATTTATACTTATCTGGATATTTGCTTTCGCAAATCGAGTTTTAAAATCTTTAGCAAAAAGCGTGTTGGCACCTAATGTTATCAGAACTTTGTTTTTCTTTTTTAAAGATTTTTTATATAAATACATTTCCGAATGAGGACTGTCATGTATAAACCAGCTATGATGGTTAAAGAAAAAGAACGGTTTATCGTTGAATCGTTCGGAAAGGGCAAGGAATAAATGTCCCCAATATATATTCAACGCATCCATGTCTTTGAAAACAATAACTTTGCGTCCCGTAAAAGATTCTTCAAGAAAAGGCAGGGCGACACCAAGATTTTGTTCACTTTCTTCTACGAAATCTTTGAGACGCGAAAGCCAGACTTTATTCAAAGTAAAGAGTTTTTTCTCTTTTATGATTACCTCATCTCGCATAAGCTCGCGTAGCGCTTTATATAAGCCCTGTTTCGAAACAGATAGTTTTATATTTACTTGTTCTAAGAGGTTTACTCCATCTATAGGACCTTTCGTAAGAATGTCCAAAATTCCCTGTCGGACAAGGGAAATAACTGGTATTCCTGTAAACTTGTGGTTTACTAGCATATAAATATCATATACTTTTTTTACTATATGTCAAGGGTGAGATAGAGTATCGGTAGATAAATTGTAAATTAAAAACTAAAAATCATGAAAAAAATATTAAAAGAATTTCGCGTTAGTGACGTATTTCGTCATGACGACTCAAAATGTATTCCCCAGAAATGGGCACGAGGAGCAAAAGTCATAGCCTTTGATCATAACGAGAAGTGCATTATTTCTCCTGACATCTTAAAAGGTAAGTTCTTAACATTTCCTTTTTCAGAGGGGAATTTCGCTCCCTTAAACACAAGTTTGTCGTCTATCGGTAACAGCTTACTCTCTGAAGATATTTTCTTTATCCTTTTGTACTTGTTTATTATAGAACCAAAAATGGGAAAGGAGTTATTGGGATTTGAATTTGAGAAAGAAGTGTGTTATTTATTTCCAGTCTTGTTTAGGAAATCCTATAAAAGGCTTTTTGCTACGTCATTAGACAGAACTATTTTCAGTGTTATTTGGAGTAAACAAGAATCTCCAATATCAACTTGGAATATAGAAACAGCGGAAGATAGATGGGAAGAAAGTGCTGGTTGGGGTCAACAAAGGGTATGGAGGAAATATCCAAAAGAAAGTATTATTATTTCTTTTAAACCAGACCCGGAGCCAGACCCTTGGATTGTAATATATCCTGAAAAAAATCTCATTGCGAAATGAGTTGAGTGATCTCAATAGTCCCCGTGATTTATTTCATGGGGATTTTTTATATAAGTTCCGCCCGCCAAAAAACGAAATCGGATTTTAGAGCCGAAATGGGGTCACACCTTCGTGCCGACCATATTTTTGGTTCGGAAACCCTTTTCGAAAAATTGCGGAGGGTAAGAGATTTGAACTCTTGATGCTCTTTCGAGCATACCGCCTTTCCAAGGCGGCGCACTAGACCACTATGCGAACCCTCCATTGCCTCCGCACGTAGGCGGAGGCAGGCAATCCCGCCCCGCATGCGCGGGGCTTGGGATACCTTCGGTGGAAAATATAAATATTCCCACCTTAATCGAAAGAACATCCACTCTTATACTATCCATAATTAAAAATGTTGCAACAAAAAAAGTCTGCGATAATCTGCAGACTTTTAACTATTATCCCCAAATGATATTTCCACCACCATCTCTTTCTGGACGAGGGAGTGGCGGCTGGGTATTGAAATTCATTCCTTGTTCTTCTACCCACCCAATGTTGAACCATTTTTCGATAATAGGACTAAGAAGTATAAACGGCGTACTTGCAAGCAAATTGATACCAGTAAATACAATCTGACCCATGATAATTTCTTGCCAGGTTACCGCATGAGGAGCAAAAAGCATTAAAGTACATGTAACAATATCAAAAATGACTAAGCCACCTATCCCGAATGTTAGGTAAAATCGCAACTTACTCACATACGATTTGCGCCTACGAATCTTTTTCCTTGCATACATATACGCTATACCCATACCAATGAGACCATACAATACTGAGTACATACAGTTCGTCCCTAAGTCGAGTGCGAGTGTATGATGAATATACGGCGCAATTATATTGAATAAAAATACACTACATGCACCAAAGAAAAAAACATGCCATTTGCTGAGTTTCCCTGCTGGCATTTGGAATGCCATGATGGGATTACCAGGAATATACGGCAAACTCGTAAGGAGTCTGTACGCAAGTGTTACAACAGCAAGCGTAAGTAATTTGAGATTATTTTTCATTTCAAAGAAGTTTAGATTTCTATCATATCGAAATTAGATAAAAATGCAAGTTGACTAGATGCGTGAAATACGTGTTACTTAATCATCTTAAAACCAAACCCCTTTGGTTTAAAAAGTTCTTCAGGAATAGAATAAGAAGTTGTTTTTATATCCTCAATCATGGATTATTTATAGCATGTATTTTTTAGATTCGATATCATAGCGTTACAGTAACTTTTTCAGTCTTTTTTCAATATACATATCTATCTCGTCTATATTTTTCTGTAGTGTAGTAAAGATAACTTTTTCTTTCTTGTTTAACACACGGTCAATTTTTATTGCTTCAAGTGATAGTAATTGCTTTGCTAAGTCTTCTTTTACTGACACCAGTTCATTATGGATTTTAGTGATGGTTTCTTTCAACTCGCGTTCAATCTTTCTTTTTGTGCCAAAATATTTATGCCATCCAATATAGCAAACAATGAGTAAGCCGACTGAACAAAGAATTATACATAAGAGCCAGAGCATGGTAATGGTTACTTGTGCAACACTTGTCTGATTTACTTTTACAAATATTTTTTCTGAGGGCTGGCTTTTAACCTCATCGGAAAGAATATTTGTACCGTAGATACTCAGTATTCCTACCTTTTTTATCTTATCTGTAGTAAAACTGAAAGTTCCATCCGTAGACGTTACCTCAGTATATTCCTTAATAATTTTGCCATCTAGTTGGACAGTTATGACAACAGGTGTGTCGGGATAATCGCTTTGCCCGGAAATAATGACTGATTCTCCTTTCACTATTTCTGTAGCATCAATAGATAGTACTGGTGCAGTTATATAAGAACTTTCATATAACAATTCTGACGTTGTGTAATTACCCGCCCTGTCGTATGCCGTCACTACTAAACTATGATTTCCTTGATTCAACACTGGAAGTGAGTATTGTTCATCTATCAATGTATCACTCTTCACCAGTAACGGTTCTGCCGAATCAATTTTTATTGTGTAGTAGTCTATTCCTGAGGTCACATCTTCCGCATTTAATGTGAGTAGGTTCTTATAATCTACAGTATGTACGACAGGAACAAATTCTTTTGGCGGTGTTGCATCTATCTTGATTTTATAATGCGCAGTTGGACTACTACCACCTGCACTGCTATATGAAAGATGGAAATAATGTATACCGTCCACGATATTAGTAAGAGTCTTTTCTGAGACAGAACTATCATAGACTAGAGTGGGTGTTGCATTTGAGATCTTATTCAAAAGAGTTTTAAGAGAACTAACCCCATCTGGCACTTTCCAATTAAAGGAGGCAGTATTATTTGCATACCAGATTTCCTGATTTGGATGAGTACTGGAGTAAATCTGAGGTTTTACTAATGATGAACTTGAAGTATCTTCAGTGGTAGTTGCATCCTCTAGAATTCCTATAGCAACAACACTTCCTGATTTTGAAATTAAAATATTTGTACCTAACCCATCATTTTCTCTAACCGCCGCATCAGAGTACACAATTGATGCTGTGCCTACCTTTTTAGCTTTAAATGTAATAGTTGCAATCGTACCACTACCACCTTTATAACCAGGATTTACAATACCTCCATTATAGGAGATTACGCCTGTGGTGTTCGAAAAAGTTGGTTCTTCTACCCATAAAGTAAAAATAGAATTACTCTTGCTTATTGATACTACCTGAAGTAAATCTACGGGAAATAAAATTTCCCCGTCAGAATTGTTTATATATTTTCCTGACGTGTTCGCAATAACGCTAATAGAAAACGTATTTCCAACACTCGTGGTGATAGTACTAGGTAAAAGCGAGAGTGTTGCGGAAAAAACAATAGTGGGTAGTAGGAAAAAAATTACTACACTGCACGCGACAAAACTATATGTCTCAAGTATCGATTTATAGAGTAGTTTGTGCATTGTATTTCCATCGTAGTATCAGTTTAATGAACGCATATAAACAAATAATAATGAGTACTGACACAACTATTGCTACCCAGTTAATTGGCTCTTTTGATACTACTGTTGCAGTTTGAAAGTTTCCTGCTTTGTCATACGCCAACACTGTCACATCCACATCCTGGGTTTGGTTTATAAGAACGTAATGACTGCCGCTTCTAACGCCAGGATTTGTTCCTTCTCTTACCTCGTAATAACTAATTCCTGATTGTCCATCAGTGGTCTCAAAAGAGAGAAATTTCTTACCATCATATAGATAACTATCTTGCAATACTTCTACAGTGAAAGCCTCTGGGGGTATATTGTCATTAGAAATAATTTCCTGCCATTTATCTATATTACTTTCATTTGCAACTCTAACTGAAATTATTGATATATCTTTCACTACCGTGCTTGGTGTACCTAATCCATCATTGAGATACGCAGTGACACTACTTGGCTTTATAGTAAAATCGCCGGGTTGGTTTATTTTCACAATTACTTTAAAAAGTAATAACTTATCCCCAGATACCCCACCTGGAAGTCCACCGACAAAATTAATATTTCCCTCTTCGAGCGATGGTTTACGTGGCCACAGGGTGAAAACCGAATTAACAACACTTAAATCCTTTATTTCAAAATTGCCATTGTGGGTATCACTTAGGGTAAGTGAACCATCCACTGAATTAATCTGCTCCCCTTCTGTATCCAGATAAATATCAATAATGCTAGTATCCCCAGCCACCAAGGCGCTATTTGATGAGGCACGAATAGCTACTGCATAACTTGTGACAGGTAGAGCAAAGGAGGTAATGAACAAAGTTACCGTAATAAAATATAAAAGTGCTCCTTTATTTCTTTTTAAAAATTGTTTTTTCATTTAGGTTTTGTTCCCCACTGATACAGCATAATAGAAAAATCAATTGAATCAACTTTTTGATCAAGATTGACATCTACGCAAGGATTAGAAAAGGTGGGTGATTGCTTCCAAAAGAACAGTAATATGGAAAAGTCTACTGAATCTACAAGACCACTAGAGTTGAAATCGGCCCCATTACACTCACTTGTATCTGCGTCGTCACTTGAGCCGGAAGCTCCCCCTCCTCCTCCACTACCTCCACCTCCTCCTCCAGCCTGCTCCTCACTCACCTCAGTCACAGTGAACACTCTAGATGCACCAGAACTATCTGTCCCGAAGTAAACAACCAATTTAAAATAATAGGTTCCAATTGAAGCCACACTTGCTGTGAGATTTGTGTTCCAATCTTCGCTAGGATTTATAAATTTTGCTGCCGATGCATAGTATGCGTCATCATTCCCACCGCATTCATTATCTAAATCAGTAACCACACACCATTCATAGTCATATTCATATCCACTAAGACCTTCGTTAGTGATAGTTACATTTCCCAACACCGAACTTATACTAGACGCTGTCACAGAATTTATCAATACCTGTGCGGGTGAACCTGAAACTTCCCAATAATCATTTGTCTGGATCGTCTTTCCACTTTCAACTTCTGTTGAGGCAACTGTTTCCCATAAGCCCTGAGAGGCGCCTGAAGCGACAGTATATGTATATTCATACACACCTGTACTCACCAGTGTCATGGGTACAGCGGAGACAACCGCATTACGGTTTGCATCATATACAGTTACTGTGGGCACTGAAGCAGGCGCTGTTGGTGTAGCGCTACTATTTAAAATATATACTTTAGTTCTATATACATATCCAGCTTGAATTCTCTCTAGATTACTCATCCTTACTGACCACCCTGTAATTGATGAAATAGTGCCATCCAAATTGGTCGCAATTTGGGCCCCGATTGATCCGACAGCAACAAGTGAATCGGAAAGTACGTTCCACACATCCGCAGCAGTAATATCATTACCATAGTTTGTAAGTGTCCTCGTTGCATTTGCCCAGACAGCAGTAGCTATGGAGGAAGTGGAGTAATCTGTGAGCGTGCGGGTAGCAGATGCCCACACATCAGCAGCGGTAAGATTACTAGTACCCCGACTAGATACTTCCACATCGAGATTATCCACAATCTTTTTCCCGATAGTACCCGATGTTGTTAATCCTGATGTAGCGACATCCCAAATTCCTTGTTTTGAAGCAGTGGAGAGTTCTACCGTACCACTATTAATCGATCGAGTACCGTATCCCCAAACATCCGCAGCAGTAATATTATTTAGCGCATTGATTAAGGTTCGATTTGTTTCAATTTCTGTAACTATTGTATTTTTTGCAGTATCAATATAACTCTCCGTTGCAAGCGATCCTCCCCCGGTCAATGTTTTATCTGTTAAACGCCTCACTGAAGCGTATGTATCATTCCACACATCAGCAGCTAGTGAACCGAATGCAGTCAGTGTACGATCACCATTGGCCCACACACTTGTCGCAATAGAACTATCGGTAAGAGTAGCTGTTTTAACAATAAATGTCTTGTCAACCTTAACAAGATCACCAGCAAGTGCCGTACCACAAGACATAAATGAAGCATATTTCCCGTTTGTAACGGGGGCAACATAATCGTAATGATGCCATCCGTTTGCATCGGCGGTCATTACTACCTCATTCACCAGAGTTGTTCCATTCGGGCTATATATAGAGATGGTACAGTCACTCGTATTTGCCGTGAAATCATCGTTGTATACAAATTCTCCTACAGTGATCGTATCACCAGGTGCGTATACAGTCTCTGATGCAAGCGTTACAGGTGCATTGCTAAAAAAAGTTACTAGCAGTACAACAAATAAATATTTTCCAAAGTAAGAACGAAAAATCATTGTCTATAAATTAGCTAGCACTTCATTAATAAATAAGTCTAATTCCATAAAGCATTACGGGTGTACAAACCTTTTACAGCATCAAAAAATTACCTTTTGTTACCCAATGATTTTAGAGAATTACCACTTGATTGCTTAAAAGCACCAATGACACTTCGTATTGCATCAAGAAAACTCTTTGTCATTTTTGGAATTCTTTGTGCACTAAAAAGAAAAAATATTACCAACACTATTATTACTACCTCCTTTCCACCGAGCCCAAACACATCGAAATATTATTTCTTCTTTATATCATCGTCAGACTTAAATGCTCCTGTTATGTGCTTAATCGCATCAACAAGACTTTTTGCTAATTCGGGTATTTTTTTAGCCCCAAAAAGAACTACAAGAATAACTGCAATGATAATTATTTCTTTTGTACCTAGTCCAAACATATATGTAAATGTTATTTTATAATTAAACTATGACGACTTTTAAAACTTGAATTAACCAGTATGGTCAACTCATAAATCAAGACCATGGGCAATGCCATTAAGACTAATGATAGACCATCAGTGGGTGGAAGTAAAGAAACGAGAATAAATATAAAAACAATCGCATGGCGTCGCTTGGAGCGCAGGTAGCGCACGGTAGTAAAACCAGTTCTAATGAGAAAGGTAATGACTATGGGGAATTCAAACACAAGTCCGAGGAGTGATGCAGTAAGTACAATCTCTGAGACAAATCGTGTAATATCCCAGTAATTTACAATACCAAGTGTTGTGTTGAGGTGGGCAATCGTTTCAATCGCAAAATAAAGTATTGCGAATCCATAGCCAAATCCTAAAAAAAAGAGCGGGATAGATACAGGTATTAATGCAATAAATAATTTTTTTTCAAGTTTTAATAAACCTGGACTCAGAAATGCATATAAATGATAGACGAAAAATGGTGTTACGACGACACTGGCAAGAAAGAACCCTGCACTCATAGCAAGATTTATAAGTTGAAAGGGTGCCGTAGTAACTATCAGCACATCTTTTATTGCAAGATGCTTAATAAATAACTTTATGAGCGGACTTGTAGTAAAAAATCCAATGATAAATACAAGTGCAAAAATTCTTAAGAGAGATAGGAGTCGCCACTGTAATTCATTAAAATAATTACTATATTGATGGAGATATTGATGCAAGCCATCCATAATATTATGGTAATTTCTTCTTAGGCTTCGGCTTTACCATATTAATACTAGGATCTTGTACAGGTGCGATGGGTATTACTTCTATTGAACTTGTGGGTAGTTCTGGTTCAGGCACTGGGGTCGATTCGTCTGGTTCTGGCTCAACAATTGGCACGACTGGTGCTTCTTTTGGTACTTCAGAGTTTGTCACAGGCGAGTCAGATGGCTCATCATGAGAAATAGGTGGGCTTACAATATTGACACGATGATCATTAAGCCAATCTGCAACTGCATCGACACCATCACTCCATGATGGATAGGTTCTCGTATCCACTCCATTATTACCGACATTACCAGGGTTATTGGTTTTAGCCCCAATACCAAGAGTGCCAAAAACAGAATCAAGTTCTATGAGTGCCATCATCAATCGGACATCAATATTGTATTTTACACCTGAATCAAAAATCATTTGCCCAGTAAGCGGACTTTCAACAGCAGTAAATCTGACATACTGCTCAATTTCTTCTGCTGAACTCATGGTGCCCATTTTTTCTAGGATACTCTGAATCTTTTTTTCATGATCAGGATCTACTGCATACGAAGTAATATCATATTCAAGCAAACATTTTGTAGCATCTGTTATCGTCGTAGGATTAAACGCAGCTTCAATACCCTTCTTTACTACATCAGCTTCTGAAAAGGGAGTATTCACTGCCGTCTCTTCAATACTAGAGAGTAATTTTAATTTGGAAACTGTATTTTGCACATCAAGAATTTCAGCATCTACTGCCACAATCCTCTCCAAATCACCTGACTGGAAAGCCTGATCTTTCGCAAGGGTCAAGCCATTTAATCTATTCGTCAATAATTGTATTAAATAATCTATATTCATAAATAATTAAAAGAAAAGAAGCATTCGCCACATTTCAGCTCCAGTATGACGCATTACGTACAAATATTTCAATCCGTCTGTGGTCTCTATTATTTCCATTCTATTACCAATAATTGCTGTGGAATGACCATATGGAATTGTTCCTAAAGATTTTACTTCATTTGTAGAAAAATTATATGCATAGATTCTACCTGTAGCATTTTTAGTAAAATAAATAGTATTTTCTCCATCATATGCATACATAGACCCCGTCGTAAGAGTTTCTGCTTGTGGTGAAAAGAAATACCCATACGTCCACCGGGAAGTGGTTATGTCATAAATATCAGCTGTATTAGAGGCACCACCTCTCGGTAAAAAAATATATTTACCTTTCGTTGCACTATCACTATTTCCCCAAACCCACAATAATTGCATTCCGGCACCTCTTGCTGGAATACCCAAGATCGCATACGTAGAAGTTGTGTCTGTCAGAGTAAGTGCTGCTGTGGTAAGTGCGGTTGCAGTATTTGAAGTAATGGTTGCCTCCTGACCAAGCGCTGTTCCTCCTGTAATACGCAACCTCTTACCGGCCCACATATTTGTAGTCCAGTTTTTTGTGGTTGTCTCTGTGACTGGTGTTGTTGTACCACCAGCTGTTATTAAACCCCAACTATCTGCTATTTCATAATGGGTAGTACTATCAGGAGTAAAAGATTGAGTAGCATAAGTAAGAGTGGTACTAGTATTTGAAACAACAGAAATAATACCACTTGCAAAACCTGTGCCTGCTTCTATTCGAAGCTTATATCCTGCCCAGCAGTTGGTCACCCAACTCTTTGATGAATCAACGAGTGTCGTGGTCGACCCCCCTGACGCATGTCCCCAGTTTTGCATATTTGCAGGTTTAAACTGATTGTCAGTGCCAAAAACTTTTGAATCATAAATTGCGTATCTTGAAGTTCCATTCACACCCGCTACAATAGTCGCCACCGTTAATGTAGTAGCAGTGTTCGCAGTAATCCATCGTGTCTGACTAGTAGGTGCAGTACCAGCAACTGATAGATGTACCAACTTTCCAACATGTTCATTTGTTGTCCATGCTTTTGATGCATCTACAATTAACGTCGTTGACTGAGAACTATTTGCAGCCATACTTGCAGTTGCAGTAGTAGCTACATCAAAAGTAGTTGTACTTCCAGCACCTAATATAGTATGGGCTGTATTATAAGCTGCTTCAGAGCACCCAGCGAAAGTCACTGAGTCTCCTGTTTTAAACCAGTTCGCTGTGGGTGTTGTAATCAGACAAGTTACCCCTACTGAAGTTATTTCAATAGTACAACCAGATCCTGTGCCACCCGTAGTCGCCTTACCTGTACCAGTAGTAAATCCAGTAACCGTGCCAGAAGCAACAAGCTCTATCGCAGTAACAACACCAGTAGAACCTGAAAAAGTAGTAGCTGTAACAATAACACGGGCACCTGTGCCTCCTACTGAGCACGTCAAAATATCTCCGACTAAATATCCTGTCCCACCTGCTGTAGGTGTTGAGTTTACTGCTGTCACACCAGCTGCAATTCTTGCACCACTTGTCACACCAAGTGCATCCCAACCATTCATCTTTACCGATATATTTGTTGTAACTCCGTAATCAAAATTTTGACCTTGCATCCAGAAATCATTTTCAGGTGAATATGCGTACATTGCACCAGCCGCACCTCCTGCTAGAAACATTTTGTCATAATCGCCCCACACTTCATAAAGAGAAGTTGCGTCTGGATTTGTATCCCATGGTTTAACTACAGTAAACACCGTCGCTGTATTACAGACAATCCTTCGGTGTTGCCCCATTCCTGTGCCCCCAGTGATACGAATACGATAATTAACATATCTATCTACTGTCATTGTTTGTGTGGAATCAGTCAAAGTTCTCGCAGCGCCAGCCGTAGCAGTAGAAGAAACAAATGCTGTACCTGTTTTTGCCAATCGTTCAACGGAACAATCAGTACCTAGTGCTGCTTGTATTAAACCTTGATTACAAGTCTTTGTTTGCCAAGAATCATGTAAAATATCGTAATATTGTAGAGTAAAAAATGGTGCCGATGCCGCAGACGACAAAACATAAATCCCTCCAGTGGTTGTTGTAAAATACGAAGTATAATCTGGTGTGACATCCCAAGTAGATACGGTGTATGTGTGGGATAAAATTTGGAAATGTGCCTGAGAACCAGCAGTGGTAACAGGAAGCGCATAAGGTGCTACCGCTACGAAGGGTTGGTTGTTCCAAGATTCGTGTGGTTGTAAGTTTACATCATATATATAGAGAGTGGTTGCATCATTATATAAAATCTTCTTATATTGTGTCGCATCTGTACCGAACGTAATACCTACAAGATAGCCTGACCATTGATTAAATTTCCACTTTTTAGTGGAATCAGCCAAAGTTGAAGTAGTAGTACCCGTAATCACACCTGCATCGTGAATGGTCTCACTGGTATACGTGAGTACTTTTTCTTGACCAGCACCTGTGCCGGTTAATATTTTTAATGTTTTACCATTGAGAGTGGGCCCACGAAGCCCCGCTATTTGAATAGTTGTTGCTGTCGCACTGAGTACCCGACCATGATAGCCACGGAAACCAGTATAGCGTGCAGACAAAGTGGTTACAGGAGTAGTGTTTGGCGTTGAGAGTTGTTGCCAAGTATCAGCATAGGTATCATATCTATACAGTGTGGCAGTAGAAATATAATACAGGAATCGAGCAGATCCATCATCAGATGTAGCAAGCCCTGAAAGTGCAGCAGTGTTGGTGGGGGCAAAACGACACCACTCCCAGACTGGTAAATCAACCTGTGCTTTTAAATTATTGGTGACTGCCATATAACTATGAAAAAACTAAATTACTTCTAATTCCATTTGCTGAGGCATTTCTTGCTGTATCAATATACAGATAACGTCCATCAACGCCTCCTAATGCCACGAGATTGGTTGCTGATGTAAGTGTCGAGACAGTAGTTACCGTTGTTACGGTTCCCACAGTAGTGACAGTACCAAGTGTAAGTGAAGCCGAAATTGCATCAAGGGTGATTTTTTGTCTTTGTGCTGTATCAACGACTGCCAACGAGTCTACTTGTTTTACCAATCTACGCAGAAGCATTGCACTATCATCAGTTGCGGGATTTACTTGGGTGCTTGTAGTGTCTTTTACCGTAACACTGCTCGTTCCTCCAGTGGAAGCAGTAAGTAGGTTATTACTCCCATCAAAGGTAAGGTTTGCTGTTTTTGCTTGAATGAGAGCGAGGGTAGTCTCAGTGGCAGGATCGATCCGTACATTAGAGATATTTTTTACTCCAACAACACTTGAAGATGGAGTACTTCCCATGATCAACGCCTCGGCTTTTTTAGGCAACAATTGTGACGCTACCAAACCGACACCGGCAATGCCGGCAACTTTTAGAAAATTTCTTTTACCGTTATCA
Source organism: Candidatus Nomurabacteria bacterium (assembly GCA_016699085.1). NCBI lineage: Bacteria > Candidatus Nomuraibacteriota > Candidatus Nomurabacteria bacterium. The sequence goes on from CP064958.1 coordinate 119,861, forward strand.
GTCTCTAATGAATGTTTATTATTTCCATTTCGCGCACTACCTGAGCCTGGTTTTACAATACTACTTAATGTATTTCTAGAAATTAATTTGAAGGAATATTTGATTGGAATGATATACATAGATTCGTAAATTTATTATATGTTATATTTTATCTTTTGCAATCACGAAAATGAGTCAGAAAAATTTCCTGTGCTATTTATTGAGCAACGCTTTCACGCGATCCTCCATCGGCGGATGTGTCATCCAGAGTTTTGCAAAACTGCTGGTCTTACCTTTTGGATCTGCAACGTAGAGATGAGCTATAGCGTTGGATTGACGTGCCATGGGTGTACTGTACTGACTGATCTTGGTCAGTGCATTTGCCAAACCTTCAGGATAGCGTGTCAAAAGTGCACCGGATGCATCTGCTAAATATTCACGTTTCCTTGATATCGCAAGCTGTATGAGCGTAGCAAAAATCGGTGCAAGGATTGCGAGCACAATACCAATAATCATAAAAAAGTTTCCCCCACCTTCCCTATCTCTACCACGACCGCCAAATAGTTGTGCCCGCAAAAACATATCCGCAACGATAGAAATAAATCCCGCTAGTACAACAGCAACCGTCGCGACCAAAATATCACGATTGCCAACATGTGAGAGCTCATGCGCAATCACCCCTTCTAACTCACTTCGATCTAGTATTGCCAAGATGCCTGTCGTTACCGCTATTGCTGCATGCTCTTTATTGCGACCAGTAGCAAATGCATTGGGCGCAGGATCGTTGATGACATAGAGCTTGGGTTTCGGCAGGCCGGCAGTAATAGAGAGATTCTCAACAATACTATGAAGCTCTCGGTATACGCTTGGATCAGCTGGTTTAGCACCTGCAAGTTTAATCGCAATCTTATCTGAGTACCAATAGCCAATAATATTCATGACAATACTAAAGAAAAAGAAAGCGTAGAGGATCGTAGGATTCTGGTAGACTTGTGCAAACACAAAACCAATACCGACCACGAGCACAAGGAAAACACTCATGAGGAGCCAGGTCTTCGTGACATTTTTGGATTGTTGGGTATAGAGCGTTGCCATGTAGGTATTTTAGCAAATTTTAGACACATTTGCGCTAAAAATAAAACTACCCTTTTTGGGGGTAGTTTTTTACTGTTTAGCAGCGAGTATAAATAGCTTCTGCCGGAATTCATCGGGAGAAAGCTTTTCTTGTCTAAATTCATCTTTAAGTGTTTGGTACTCTGGAGTATCCTTTGCTTTACGAACAAGACTCCAAATTGACAATTCACCGCTAGATTTTTTTAAAACTTGAAGCTTCTGCTTTTTTTCGGTGTTATTATTTGTCGTTTCCATTTGATTTTATAATAGCACTCTAAGCAACAGCTGTCAATATATGACGCTCCTTTAAGGATATACGATTCTTGTATGCCTTAGCAAAAGTGATATTTTTATCTACGATTACTGAACTAATTTTATGTGCCCTAGCAATATTACCTAGAGGGATTTTTTCATCAATCGTGTCTTGTGATAACTCATGTTTCCCTGCCCAAATTTCAAGTAGCTTTAAATGTTCATCGTATTTAGGATCATCGGCTATATTAAACAATTGATGTGCATCACGGGATCGCACTAATGTAGCTAACTCATCAATTGAAAAATCAGCTTCAACCTCATGTAAATAGTCCAAGATGAGCGTGTCTGTAATTTCTATTTCTTTTAATTTTTCTATATTTTGGTCCAAAAAATATACCCCGAAGTAGCCATATTTTTCATGAAGTGCATTGAGTAATTGTATTCTTTTTTCGATAATTGCTTCCTGGTTTGCTTCAATAAATGCTTCATTAGCATTTTTAAATGCATGAGCTTGGCTGTATATATCCAAAGAATCAATATATTCTTGATGAGCATATTCGCTTGCGTGACGTTCATTTGGATCGATTACCCCACGTTTTACCTGAACCAATATTACTTCTAATATTTCATTTGAGAAAGGTTCAGAAATTATCTGAACAAGATCTATTTTATGTTTTACATCGAGAGTATTATTTGTTCCTATAATACTATCCATCCCTTTATATTGCTCATTCCCATTAAATGATGAATTCATTTCCTCAACTACTTCTGCAACCTTCTCAACACCGAGCATCATCCCTTCTATATATTGCTGGACGTTTCTTGTGGCTTCGGGTTCTATTTCATCTTTTTTATTTTTATTCTTTTCTTCAACAAAATATCTTGTATAGTCTGAAACAAAACGAGGAAGATTATTAAGCTTATTATTCACCACCAGCTCAAGTATACGATTTTGGAATACAACCTCTGGCAGATACAAAGTTCGACGGTCTGGGTCATCATTTTTTGTAAATTTTCGAATAGTTTCTATCGTTCTTGCATCTAGACCATTCACATGAATTGCAGCAATTTTTCTAAAAAATGCTTCTTGTTCTTCAATCTTTAGTCCTGGCACAATGCTTAAATCATTTATATTTTCTTGTCGATATTCAGTCTGACTGTTTTTTTTCTTATCTTTCCCAACAAATAGTGAAAATTCCATATCTATATTATACCATACTAATAAGTATTTAGCAAAATCTACTGAAATACAACTGGAATTTTGATTGACTTGTCATGCTCAGGTAATCCGGATGCATTGTCAGCTCGAATCACAATATAGCCAGGACCAGGTGCAATGCCAATAAGGTCAAGGGCGGAAGTAAACGTTACAGGTCCTATTGTCATCCATTCTGTTATCGCCATCCCATGTGTTTGTTTTAGGATATTCCCTGCTGTGTCTTCTATCGTAATGCCAATATTGCCTTCAAAGAAATAAGCACCTTGCACTGTCGCTAATAGGATCACCTCCCCACCAATACTGTCGCCTGGTTTAATAGAGCTAAACACGAGATCATCTTTATTTCCCGAAACCTCAAGTGGTACGGGTTGATAATCAGGTTCATCAGTATTACCTATGGTCTGGGTCTCACCATCTGGCCCCACAGGAGCTCGCACGGGAACATTTTTGACTATAAACAAGAGCGCCAGGAGTAGGATAATAACAACTACAAGAATAATCAGATTCTTTGTCTTCATCTTTATTGGAATTTAACTGAAGCTAAATCGATAAATGCAGCCGTTGTTGCATTAACTTTGTTCTTGACTGTTATAACAATTGCGCCACCAGAAGTATTTTGGAGGATGAATGTTGTACTACCAGGCTGTACTGCTGAGTAACATTTTGTATATAAATTATTACCAAAGACGGCAGGACCATCCACTGTAACAGCACCCGGAACTGCACAAGCTGTCTCTGGTGTAATGCCTTTTGCGTAGCTAATTACATCGACTTCATCGAGACCACCAGAATTGTAACCACGGACTGCGTACGTACCCTTTGGACTTGCTTGTTCAACAACAGTTGAAGCGAGTGGATACTGGAATGAAAAATCAGCCGACATAAATGTCTGAGTTACATTTGTAGGAGTAGGTGTTGTATTATTTGTATTCTCGTTATTTTCTGTATTTTGTGGCAAAACACTATTGTTATCATCAATAACAGGAGAGCCTATATATCCATCATCACTTTTACGACCAAAATCACCGATGGCAAATATACCAATGGCAACAATAGCCAAAATAACGATTATGAGTAATGCTTTACCTGTAGGTTGTTTATTTTCCATATAATTTTAAATTATGACTAATGACTTAAGTATACGCCTATTTAGTGTGATTGTCGCCTGTTTACAATATCTCACAATAGATAGCTACGATTAATTACAATTCAAATTATTTCGGAATGTTTTTAATTAAATAATTATTTTTCATAAAGTAAGTTACTTCTTAATAAATCCTTCGAGAGCTTTCAATGTTTCTACAGGCACCATGTAGACGACCGTATTTGATTGGTCAGATGACATATCATTGATCGACTGAAGGGTGCGCAAATGAAGCGCCCCAGGAGCAGACGCTAGCATTTCAGCAGCTTTGGCCATATTGGCAGACGCTGCTAACTCTCCTTCAGATGTGATAATCACTGCTCGCTTCTCGCGTTCAGCTTCAGCTTGTTTGCCGATCGTGCGTTCCATTTCAAGCGGCAAGCTCACGTCTTTGAGTTCAACATTTTGGACTTTGAGCCCCCAAGCATCAGTCTCTTTATCCACTGTCTCACGTATTCGATCCGCGATCTGATCTCGTTCGGCCAAAAGCTCATCGAGTGTTACTGACCCGACAATGTTACGCATTGTAGTCTGTGCATACTGTGAAATCGCATGCTGGAAATTTTCAACTTCGATCACCGCTTTGGCTGCGTCGCTCACTTTGTAGTAAATAACAGCATTTACTTTGACAGATACATTATCCCGAGTGATGGCATTCTGATCTGGCACATCAACAGCTTTGATACGAATATCAACTTTTTGAAATGATTGAAATATCGGAATGATGAGGCGCCACCCAGGATTCATGAGCCCACTATAGCGACCCAAAGTAAAGCGCACGCCGCGCTGGTATTGATTGATCTGCTTGATACTAGCGATCAAAATAAAGAAGACAACAAGTAAAAGGATGTAGATAAGTGTCATAAAATTTAATTAATTTCTACTAGAGTTACATTTCTAAATACTACGAAGATGCAATATCTATCGTCAAAATCTTGGCTTCACCATATGTTTTGCCAGCATCACTTTCTCCAACTAGACGATAATTATACGTTGTGCCTGCCGTAATACCATAGATTATCTCACTAATATTGCCTTCAGCGGTATTTTGAGTTTTGCGCGGTGTTGACTGGATGGCGCCTTTAATACCATTACTATCAACAGTCCAGTATTCGAACCAACTCACCACATATGCACCGTTTGCTTTAAATGTGCCATTAACGATCACTTTCGCAGGAGGTGTATCAGTACATGGTGCTGCACCTGCTACCGGTAGCCCACAACCATAGCCGCTATAGGTGTATGACAGTGTAGTAATAGTTGGTTTCTTTACTTGGGAAGTCGGTGCAGTAGGATTTTGAGTGCCTGTAGTATCTTCTGTTGTATTTACAATTTCTGCTGGGACTGTCGCATTAACATTGTCAACTATATTTTTAGATTTACACATAACCCCAATACTTATCCCAATAAGCAGAATAAATACGCCTAATATCCCAACAATAATTTTCTGTTTAGTGTCTGTCATATAAAATAGATGTTTTAATTAATAAAAAATAATTTTTAAAATTTCACTTCCACCGTCTGCTGTGCAACATCGTTATCAGGCAAATCAAAGAATTCCATTTTCTTGAATGAAAACATGTTGGCAACAATATTACTTGGCACAGATTCAATCTTGATATTGAGATCTCGGACATTAGTATTATAAAATCTCCGAGCGGCTTGAATTTTGTTTTCAGTATCAGAGAGCTCACGCTGAAGTTCAAGGAAGTTTACATTAGCCTTGAGATCTGGATACGCTTCGGCAATACCAAAGAGTCCGGTCACCGCACCAGCAAGCATTGCTTCGCCTTTAGCGTGTTCTCCAACAGTTTTAGCGCCCATCGCAGCAGCGCGAGCTTGAGTGACTTTTTCAAATGCACTGGATTCGTGGGCAGCATAACCTTTAACCGTGCTCACGAGGTTAGGGATAAGATCATAGCGGCGCTTGAGTTGAACTTCGATATCTGCCCAAGCTTCTTTAGTACGATTGCGTAATGTAACAAAACTGTTGTACATGACAACCAAACTCACAACAAGTAGTGCAATGATTATTAATATAATAATTCCTGTAGACATAGTAGTAGTAAAAAGTGAATAGTAAATTGAGGACCAGACGACATTGTAAGTATAGCAAAGAATCAAGGATTATTCCCTGTTTGACTTTATTTATTTTTTGTTCTAAAGTAATAAAAACATACAAATGGAAGAATATACACTGAGCATACATGACGTAAGAGAATTCGCTGCTGGAGGGCTACGAAAAACTATCCCCCAGCTTGTTGGGTCGATTACTGAGACTCTAGACAAGATCAGGCTATATACCGAAAAAAAAGATATTAACCTAAAGGATCTTTTCAAAGGTATAGAGAAAGCAGACCGGAATTGCGGAAAAATAATAGCTTTTGTAACATATGCTGAGAACGAAAAATTATATGGTATAACCAATGCAAGGAAGGTCGAAATACATACTTTACTTACTACAGTTTGTGACTTGTATACACAATTTCTAAAGTATATTCAAATAAAAACTGAAACCAACAAAGAAATATTAGATGTTATGTTGCCTCAAACCTCCCAAAATATTGCAACGGTAAGAATAATGTTAGATATTTAAAAAAAATTAAAAAACCACATATGAATGTGGTTTTTCTTTTTGATAGATTTAATTTTTCCCAATCCTTTCTCGGCGCTTTCGGGAATAATTTTCCCAGGTAACCAAGAGTGGTGAAGCCAAGAATATACTCGAGTACGTTCCGAAAAACATTCCCGCTGTAAGCATAATAGCAAAATAGCGAGTTGATGAAGGTCCAAAAAAGACAAGCGCCAAAAGGACAAGAATAACAGTAAGCGACGTACTGATAGATCGAGTAAATGTCTGCCTGATACTTGTTCCAACAATATGCTCAAATGACTCATTATCCTTATGCTCTTTACTCAAGTTTAGATTTTCTCGAATACGATCAAAGACTACGATAGTATCTGAGACTGAAAGTCCTAAAATTGTGAGTACAGCTACGATAATAAGTGTATCAACTTCAATGCCTTGATAGTGGGCAACAATAGCAAAAATACCAGTCGGAATAAGGACATCATGAAGCAAAGTCGCAATAGCGATCAAACCATATTTCCATGACTGGATAGGTTTTGAAACTTTACGAAAAGCATACGTGATGAAAAACACAATACCAAGCGAGACTAATATTATTGAGACGATTGACTTGTGCTTGAGCTCTTTGCCGACTGAAGGGCCAATAGAATTAAATGAGATTTCAGCGAGCTTGCCACTGCTTGCTTTTGATAATGTGGCCAAGAGTTCTTGGTGTTCAGGCTCTGACAGGCTTCGAGTTTTAATAATAAGACCGGTTTCTTCTGTTGGTTGAAGCAGTGCCTCAATATCACTAGCACGCAAGGCTTCCTGCAACACAACGACATCTGGTCGATCGGCACTGTATAGCACCTCAGTAATTGATCCGCCACGGAAATCAATACCGAAATTAAGCTTGAAAATAAAAAGTGAGATGATTGATGCAATCACCAAAAGAATCGAGAAGCCTATGAAGAAATTTTTGTGTTTAATAATAAACATAATATGTAATGATTATGAATGAGTAGTTTTTCTTGCAGACGTAATCCCCGAACCAAATAAGAATCCAGAAAGTTTGGTGGTCTTTGTAATATTTAGTGCATACAAAAACAATCGTGTAAATGAAATAGCTGATAGTAATGACACCAATACGCCGAGTCCAAATGTAAGCGCAAACCCTTTGACGAGTGATGTACCAAACCAAAAGAGAATAATCGCTGTAATTATGCTTGAAAGATTTGAATCACGAATCGAAAACCATGCACGAGAGAAACCCACTTTAATTGCTTCATCTAGTGATCGTCCATGAAGACGGATTTCTTCTTTGATTCTTTCAAAAATAAGCACATTGGCATCCACTGCAATACCGATTGATATGACAAACCCAGCAATACCAGCCGCAGACAACGTCACTGGCAAGAGCTTGAAGATTGCAAGCATGATTGAAATATAGAGTAGAAGTGCAATTACAGAAATCACACCCGGCAATCGATACCAGAATATGAGAAAGAGTGCGATAGCCAGAAAACCAATAACACCCGCTCGAACTCCATCTGCTGCTGCCTCGGCACCAAGTGTCGCACCAATAGTTTGTGTAGAAATAAGTTCAATAGGTACAGGCAATGCACCAGAATTCAATCGGCCAACTAATTGCTTGGCTTCTTGTGGGGTGAAATTGCCACTGATTTGAGCCTGACCATTTGGGATAGCTTCTTGAACTGTTGGTGCAGACAATAGTGCCCCATCCAAGAATATTGCAACAGTTTTACCAACATTATCAGCGGTGATTTGTGCAAATAATTCTGTGCCTTTTTCATCAAACTGCAGCGAAACAATCGGCACTTGTGTTGTTGGATTAAATTCTAGTGTTGCGTGTTTCAAATACCGACCTGTGAGTTCGGTTGCAATAAATTGGCTATCTGTTAGCTCATCGGAAGAAGCAACTGGAATCTTTATCTCTCCGTTTACTGCTTGACTTGGATCAATTTCAACTGACGTTGTACCACCTTCTGGATTTTCAACTTTAAATTCCAAAAGTGGTGTCTGTCCGATAAGTTCGATTGCTTGATGAATATCGGTAACTCCTGGCAAGTCAATCAAGAGGCGCTCTTCGCCTTGGTTAGCAAAATTACCTTCTTGGACTTGAACAACAGGTTCAGAGACACCAAAGAGATTCACTCGTCGCTCTATGACATCACGAAGTGCATCCATGGAGTCTTTGACATCTGCAGATTCTAATTGTGATATGTCTGCGCGATAGACTAGGTGTGATCCACCTGAGAGATCAAGACCTAACTTGAAAGGATAGTTGATAAACCATGACGGGACACCAATAGAACGATTTTCTTTAGCGATCGTGGAACCATACACGAAATACCCGACAAGGATGCCGGCTAATAAAACGAGTATAGCGATAATGCGTGTTTTCCACATAATTTACTGCCCTATTCTAGCGATTTATAGGAAAAATGCAACCTAGTTCTCTTTTTTGTCTTGAGGAAAATGGTCACGAATGTCTGTAATGGAGACAGGCACTGTCTGACTTGCAGGATTATCAACACCTAGTAACGGAAAGACATCAACTTGCAATTGAGAAGGATATTTCGAGGCAACAATACCTTTTTCAAGATTACCAGCAGAAGTACCATCTGAATTCGTAATTTTGTAGACTACTATCTCACCGACCTGTATGGCATTGAAATATTCAACATCTACTATTTCATACGGACGACCATGTTTATTTATTTTGCTATTTAAAGAATCCAATGGATTTTTTCGATTTTCCATATAAATTATTTTTCTACTTTTGTAATAGCGTCGATGAATGCTGCCAAAGGTTGTGCTCCATTAATGAGCGTTGTTCCTATGATAACTGATGGTGTTCCATTGATACCAAAACTTTGACCTTCAATATAATCTGCCTGAATGCTAGCTTTATACGCATCTATATTTGCATCAACAGCAGCAGATACTTTACTTTGGTCAATGCCAGAAATCCCTTGAGTAACATCTTCAATACTTGTCCTATCTCCAAATCCTTCACCACCTTCCTCATCTTGCATTGCATACATCGCTTCGCGCCAAGTAAAATATTGCTCAGGGTAAAGTTCCCACACTGCCCGATCAAATAAGGCAGCTTCTATCGAGTCGGGACCCAAGAATACAAAGTCTTTAAACACAATTTTCATTTTACCTGTATCGACATAATCACGCTTGAGTGTTGGCAATACTTCTGTTTCAGTTTTTTTACAAAATGGACATTGATAATCACTCCAGTAGACCATCGTTATGGGTGCATTTGATACACCAATAAATGGATCCTCTCTTACTTCGACATTTTTAATATCAACCTCTTGGAGAGTCGGTTCTGCAGGGTTTGGTTTTGGTGTCGCTGTTTTTGGAGTACCATTTATGCCAGTAAAATAAATAGTGAGCGATATCATAACTCCAGCAATAAGAATTGATGCAGGAATCGATAGCTTCATTTTTGATTTTTCATTTGATAGTTGTTCTTCCATACATATATATTACAGTTAATAGTTTAACTTTGGTAGTATACCACAGTGTATAAAGGATCTATTTTAATCCACCAAAAGCAACCATGTGCTTTATTTTCGGCCGTAAAAAATAATATACACTATAGGCAATACTGCCACCGAGCACATACCCTGCGAGTATATCGATCGGATAATGAATACCAGAAGCTATACGTGCAAGACCAATCAATAATGCTCCTAGCATAAAAAGATACCCGATTGGTTTATGGTAGATATACAATGCAACTGCAAGTCCCGCAAAAATGGTTGCATGACCCGAAGGAAATGAGTCATGGATCCCGGATATGGTGATAAGAGTCTGCAGGGTTGTATCTGTGATAAATGGCCTCGCCTCGCCAAAAATAACTTTAAGCAGCATCACAATACCCCACGACAAAAGACCAGTGCATATAATACTGCCTATTTCAATCATTTTTCTACGTATGGCATACCATGTCAGTGGAGCTGCGTCGCGATCTTTATGCACGAGTATAAACAGGAAAATACCTAAGCAAAAAACAAATGGGAATAAATCTGCAAAAAATATTATAGTCGTATCAAGCGACGTATATCTAAAACTAAACGCATGGATATAGGCAAATACTATATTATTAATTTCCGCGATCATATGTTGCTGCTAAAAGTAAATTACGAAATAAAATCGCAATAGTTATAGGACCTATACCCCCTGGAACTGGTGTAAAAATACCTGCCAAAGAACTGCAAGCTTCATCAATGTCCCCTTGAATGATACCACCTTCTTCACTTGTACCTGCATCAAGCAGTATGACTCCTTGTTTAATCATGTCTGGCTTGATCAGTGAAGGACTGCCGGCACCTGAAATAATAATGTCTGCGTTTCGTATTGTGTCGTTAAAATCTAAACTATCACGAGTAAGAATTGTAGGACTAAGACCTTTTGATTCTAACCAGTACGAGATCGGTAACCCAACTAATTTCCCTTTGCCTATAATAACAATCTTTTTGTCTACAAGATCCACGTGCTCCTGATTGAAAATTTCTGCAACCGCTCCAACAACAGGTGGCAAGTACGACTGTACACCTTTGCGTAGATTTTCAAGTCCGTGTGAAGATAAAACATCTACGTCTTGCTCGACTGGCACGTTCTCCAACACCTTACTAGTATCAATATGTTCTGGTAGTGGCAGTTGGACAATAATACCTGTAGCATGAGTATGAGTTTGGATAGCCTCAATAAGCATGTCAGTTGTTGTGGCCTGTGGTAATTTAATAACGTTAGTATGAACACCAATAGCCGACCCAAATTTTTCTTTATACTTAATAAAAATATCAATAACTGAATTTTCCCCTACATAAAAAATGACGAGTTCTGGGCGTACAGAAAAAGCTTTGACTTCTTCGATAAGTGCAAGTTTGATGGTATCTCGTATTTGCTTGCCATCGATTCTGCGCATTATATGCTTTGCAATAATACTGCTATTGCTTTTTCTAGCTCCTCCTTTGGTTCCCAGCCCAAAAGCTCTTTTGCAAGTGTTATATCTGCACAGCTGTCTTTGGCTTCTGGTCGAGCTGGTAATGATGTCGTATCGCCGCCAAAAATCTTTGCTAGTGCTTGTATCGAGATACTTTGACCACCGCCAACATTTATCACTTCCCCTTTCCCAACATTAACAGAATCCATAGCGAGCAGATTAGCTCGAACAACATCATAGACATGAGTAAAATCTCTGGTTTGAGTTCCATCACCTATAATCGGTAGTGGTTGGCCTTCTTTGGTTAGCTTGGCAAATTTGGCAATGACACCTGCGTAAGATCCATTTGGATCTTGGCGTGGGCCATAAATATTGAAGTAACGAAGTGAGACTGTTTGTAAGCCATAGATGGAACTAAAGATGCGACAATATAATTCACCAACATACTTCTGAATTCCATATGGATGTAATGGTTTAGCTTCAAAACTTTCCTTCATCTTTGGAGCCTGCTGTTCACCATATGCTGAACTCGATGCAGAGTAAATAACTCGACGGACACCTGCCTTATGAGCAGCGTGAAGCACAGTGAGTGTGCCAGTGATGTTAGCATGGTTGGTTTCCAATGGATGTTCAATAGACAATGGCACTCGCGGCAATGCTGCAGTATGAAATATTGTATCAATGCCTGTAAAGATAGCCTCAAGTGAAGGCCCGTCAGTAATATCAGCCAAATGAAATATTGCATCTTTATTGCAATTTTCCTTTTTACCTGTACTTAAATTATCAACAATGTGGACTTCATGTCCATTAGCCAATAATGCATCAACAATATGAGAACCGATAAATCCGGCACCGCCTGTTACTAATACCTTTTTTGGTGTATTCATATTACCCAGATAATACCAGATGAACTACCAATAACCTATGTAGAATAACCTAAAAACTCCCTCCCAACATCATTGCGATGGACCGATCTAGAATAGCCTCGCATGCTCATCAAAATACCGAGTGCAGCAAATGAACCAAGTAAATGCGACCCACCATAGCTCATAAATGGAAGTGTTATACCTGTGACTGGCATAAGCCCAATATTCATACCAACATTAATGACAAAATGACTAAAGAAAAAGATAGCGACACCCATGCCATAGAGTATTTCAAAATTGGAATGTCCAACAAGTGCGATTTTCAATATTCGCCAAATCACTATACCGTACAGTGTGAAAAGAATAATCACACCAACAAATCCCCATTCTTCAGCAAATGCAGCAAAAATAAAATCAGTCTGGTACTCTGGCAAAAATTGTAAACGTGACTGTGTGCCATAGCCAACACCTTTGCCAAAAATTTTACCTGAACCAACAGCAATGGTAGATTGATACGCGTTATAGCCTGAGCCATGAATATCAGCAAGTGGATGGATAAAGTTCACGATGCGATCTCGTTGATACTGTTGGAAAACAAAGAGCCACAATCCAAGGAAAACTATTAGTCCGCCGCCAAGCACCAAGAGAAGATGCTTCTTTGAAATTCCAGAGACTAGTATCATGCCAAACCAAATCAGAAAGATAATGATCGCACTACCAAAGTCAGGTTGTAAAAACACAAGCAAGAATGGTACGAGCGCATAGATGCCAGAAATAAAAATATGTTTAAAATGCGCTATCTCCACATGCCGACGCGAGAAATATTTTGCCAAAAGAAGAATGACAATAACTTTCATAAAATCAGTCGGCTGAAATGAGAAACCGCCAAAATCAAACCAACTTTGAGCGCCATTGACGACACGACCTACAATAAAAAGTGTTGTGAGTATGGCTAAGAAAAAAATAAAGAGGAGTACTAAGACTTTTGTATTTTTTAAAATCCGCACATCAATAGCTGAAAGCGTAAAAAAAATAATAATTGAAATCAATATCCATAAAAGCTGTTTATCAAAGAGTGATGTATCCCCTGTGAACGACCGCATCGTAATAAGCCCTGCGCCTAAAATCGGCATAAGGGCAATAAAAAGTACCCAATCAATTTTTCGAAAAAAAATGCGCATAGGGATTATATGAGCGGCACACTAAAAATATCGATAAGTGGACGAACGATGGTAAATGCTACTGGAGCAGGAAATGCGTGTGGCCAGGTAAAGAACACTGGCTCAGTCTCATTTGATGCTATGTTTTCTAGGTATGTTTTACTCGCCCCGACGAGCGTATTATCTTTATCATACAAAAGTGCAATAACATCAGTACGAGGCAAATCATAGAGCGATGTATTTTTGATATTTGCAGTAAGCTTGGGTTCAACGCCTTCGTTGGTAAGTACAATATCTAAAGGCACCAGATCAACATCGATCGCTCGTGGATCAACACGATACCAGACGAGGGGTGTTGTCCAAGCAAAGACGGTGTATTTGGGCGGACGTGTGCCAATATCAATAATAGGTTCAACGATAGTTGTCTCACGATTAGGTGGTAGTGTGATACTACCCTCACGTTTGACGATAAATTTATTGGCTTCGTCATAGAGTCTGAATTCATAGGTAGCCTTATAGAGTGCTGATGTACGGTTTTGATTCGTCACACTTGCAACAGCCGTATAGAGTGTCGTCGTCACAGGCACTGACCTCGCCCAGACAATAGTCGGTGGTGTTTGGAGATTGGTACACTGTATAGCGCAACTACCTCCACAATCAGCGCCTTCTTCGGTGCCATTTTGTTTACCATCAAAACACGTCCCTGGCTTAGTAACCTTAGGTACAATAATAAGTGCTGCAACGATAAGTCCTGCTGCAGCCAAGAGTGCTAAAACAAAAAGTTGCCTTCTGAGTCTCCAATTCATGAAGTAAGTATATAGTATTAGGCTGGAAGTATAAAGTAAGAAGTATGAAAAAATAAAAAACGGAAATAGTTAGTTTCCGTTTTAAAATAGTTCAATATTATAGATATAAGTCTTGCAGTAAAATCCTAAAATGGGTTTCTTCACCGTTTGAAAGAGCAGAGTATTCTCTGATTCCCAAGGTTCTTATTGATGACCATCCTTCTCTAAGAAATTTTACTTCAAGCTGGCAGGGAAAAAGTTTTTCGATTTTCTTCACCGCATCTTTAATTACAACACTTTCCTCTTGATACCAGCCATATGGAGATTCATTTTTCCATTTAAGTCGTCCCAATTCATGGTCACTTTTCCCATCTGTATAAATTAAGACTCTATCGGGGATAATATCATTTTTATGAGTTTCAGATGTATGATCTTGAACCCAAGCAATTTTTATTTGGTTTGCCATCAGTGCTTTTGTTTGAATAGAATATAGCATATTTATTAATAAAAGTCAAGTAAAATAACCTTACAGAATAAGGTTATTTTTGAGTTTGAATACTTTGTTCTGGCGACTACCTACTTTTGCCCGAAGACTATCATCGGCTCAACGAGGCTTAACTTCTCTGTTCGGAATGGGAAGAGGTGTGACCCTCGCGACAAGTCACCAAAACAAAACATTCAAATGTATTTCGCTTCCAAAAAGTATATTTAAAAATGCTCTGTGAGGTACAACGGTACCGAACAAAGAAAATTTCTAGCAAGAAATTTTTGTGCATTTTTAAATATACTTTTTGAATATATTATATGTGATTTCCACATTTCCTAATAGGAATCGAATAATTAGTACGTCTCGGCTCAACGCATTACTGCGCGTACACCTAACGCCTATCAACGTGATCATCTCTCACGATTCTCAAACGATTCCTCATCTTGAAGATGGCTTCCCTCTTAGATGCTTTCAGAGGTTATCCATGCCTGACATAGCTACCCTGCGTTGCCTTTGGCAAGACAGCAGGTACACCAGAGGTCAGTTCACTCCGGTCCTCTCGTACTAGGAGCAACACTTCTCAAGAATCAACGAGTGCAGTAGATAGGAGACCAACCTGTCTCACGACGGTTTGAACCCAGCTCGCGTACCTTTTTAATTAGCGAACAGCTAAACCCTTGGCAGCTTCTCCACCGCCAGGATAAGGTGAGCCGACATCGCTGTCGTTGTATTCTGGGGAGAAATAAATTTTACTTCTCCCCAGAAGCTTCTATCACTAGAAGGATCGGACTATATCTTCTTCCTCTTTCATATAAATATGAGTAGGAGATTGGCGTGTAGTCTCTGAGGGTTCCACGTGAGATGGCCGGCTTCGCCTATCTCATGTGGCCTTCCCTGCTGATTGTCTTATCAATGACGATAAGAGTTCCAGCATATAGCCAATTATTTTATTTTCCTCACCGCGCTATCTACAACGCGATGAGGAAACGCTAATGACATTACTGTCATGGCACCCCGATATGTTAAGGTGCCGAACTGCGCCGTCGATATGAACTCTTAGGCGCAACTAGCCTGTTATCCCCGGAGTAGCTTCTATCCGTTAATCTTCGGCCGCATCTAATGCGGACCATCGGTTCACTATGTTCTACTTTCGTACCTGCTCGGGATGTACCCCTTACAGTCAAGCTAGCTTGTGCCATTACACTATCGGCACGGTTTCCATACGCGCCTAGCTAACCTTAATAAACTCCTCCGTTACTCTTTAGGAGGATACCGCCCCAGTAAAACTACCCACCAGATACTGTTTCTTTGCGTTTTTGCCGCAAGGATTAGAATATGCCACATGAAAGAGTGGTATTGCACTGTCGACTCCACAGAAACCGAGATCTCTGCTTCAAAGTCTCCCACTTATGCTACGCAGCCACAAAACATACTCAATACCAAGTTGTAGTAAAGCTTCCGGGGTCTTTTCGTCTATCTGCACTTAACCGGCATCTTCACCGGTATTGTATTTTCACCGAGCTATTCCCCGAGACAGTTCTCCAGTCATTACACCATTCGTGCGCGTCGGAACTTACCCGACAAGGTACTTCGCTACCTTAGGACCGTTATAGTTACGGCCGACATTCACGAGGGCTTATATCAGTCAGCTCTTCACAGCCTTGCGGCTATGAAGAACCGCCGATATTTGACCTTCTCGCATTGGTCAGGTGTCACCCCCTATACATCCTCTTACGAGTTCGCAGGGAGCTGTGTTTTTGATAAACAGTTGCCAGAGATACTTTCGCTGCGCCCCTTCCTACTTTAGTCTCAATAATTTTAGAATCATTGGAGGCTAAAGAGCATTCAACAATCTTACTCAATTGTAACTGTTACTTTTCTTTTAGGATCAGATAGGAAAGTTTTGCTCTTCAGAGCATTTTCTCTTTGAAAGAAAATTTCTTTTCCTTGCTTAACTATAACAGTATCAATTAAAGTATTGTTTTCATCATAAATCTCAACTTTTGGAGATGTATGATTTTTTTCGCCAATGAATTTTATTGTAATCATTGTTTCCTCCTTTGTTAATTTTTGAAAAAAAAATTGAGAACAAAGTAGGAAGGGGAAGCCTTATTCCAAAGTTACGGCTGCTTTTTTGCCGAGTTCCTTGGGGAACACTCACTCGTTCGTCTTGGTCTTCTCGACCTGATCACCTGTGTCGGTTTGCGGTACGGTTTCTATATCATTAAGCTTAGAAAATTTTCTTGGAAGCGTGCTTTGTCTCATTGACAGTGGCGAACCACCATCTTTCTACTAACCTTGCATGTGCCATCAAAGGCAATGTGCGGATTTTCCTACACACCACGCTCAGCTCCTAAACAGAAATCCAATAATCTGCGAGACATACTACCCTTCGTCCTCTCATCGCATAATACAGAAGTGCAGGAATATTAACCTGCTGTCCATCAGGTCCGGCTCTCGCCATCCCCTTAGGCCCGACTAACCCTTGGCTGATTGTCATAGCCAAGGAAACCTTGATCTTTCGACGGGAGGGACTCTCACCCTCCTTGCGGTTACTTGTGCCAACATTCTTACTTCGCAACGCTCCACCGTGGGTCACCCCTTCGGCTTCAACGCGGTTACGAATACTCTCCTACCACTCGCGAACTTCATAAAGGAGACAAGGTGCGTTTGTACACACCTTGCTCTAGAAAAGAAAATTGTATCGGGCACTTGCCTCATGTCGAGTGTCAACATGCGACTCGGCTGGAAGTATTTACCACCAATCAAAATACAATCTTCTTTCCAATCTTCCAAAGAACATGGAGTGAATGATCAAATGAATCATTCTTTCTTTAATTTTCAACAAAGAAATTTTTCTCCTTTATGAAGTTCACGAATCCTCAGTTTCGGTAGTATGCTTAGCCCCGATTATCTACGGCGCGAGATCTCTTGATGAGTGAGCTGTTACGCTTTCTTTAAATGATGGCTGCTTCTAAGCCAACATCCTCATTGTCTAAGAAATTTCACATCCTCGACTTGCACTTAGCATACATTTAGGGACCTTAAATTGAGATCTGGGCTGTTTCCCTTTTGACTAACGGAGCTTCGCCCCCGTAGTCTAACTGCCATATTTTTAACTCTTGGTATTCGGAGTTTGATAGATGTCGCGAGATTGCTCCCTGTCGAAATCTTCCAGTGCTCTACCCCCAAGAGGAACACATGACGCTAGCCCTAAAGCTATTTCGGAGAGAACCAGCTATTACCAAGTTCGATAAGCTTTTCACTCCAACCCACAAGTCATCCGAGAGTATTGTACGGCTCACCGGTTCGGACCTCCAGCGTGATTTCTCACACCTTCATCCTGCTCATGGGTAGCTCACCTGGCTTCGGGTCTCTAGTAGACTACCAATTACGCGCTATTAACACTTGGTTTCCCTGCAGCTCCACTCGTAAGAGTTTAGCTAAGCAGCATACTAGAACTCGTTGGCTCATTCTTCAATAGGCACGCCGTGACGGACTGCACACTATGTACATCAAATTTGTATTCTCTGTAATAAACAGGGTCTGATATCAAAACCCTGTCTTAATGAATTCAAAAAAAATCTATCCGTATATTTTAGGCACTCTCAGTAAATTGCTTCTACGTTTCAATACAATCGAAACATCCACAATTCGCCGATATACCTTAGAACACGCACGTTCTAAATGTACGAACCTTTTAAATTCATTACAGAAAATACAAAACGATCTACACAAAGTTCAGCCCGCTCCGACTCCTTGTAAGCATATGGTTTCAGGTCTATTTCACTGTCCTTATCGGACTACTTTTCACCTTTCCCTCGCGGTACTAGTTCACTATCGATCTCTACACGTATTTAGCCTTGGCAGTTAGTTCTGCCGGATTCCTCCAAGCTATTCATGTCTTGAAGTACTCAAGAATGACAATAAAAAAGATATACTAATTTCGCTTACCGGGCTATCACCGTCTGTGGCGTTGCTTTCCAACAACTTAAACTATTAGTACATTTTGTAACTTTCCACGTAATAAAACGTCATTGTCACCTTACAACCCCGACTTTATTTCTTGCGAAATAAAATTGGTTTGGGCTATTTCCATTTCGCTCGCCGCTACTTCGGAAATTTTGTCCTTGCGGACTTTGTTTTCTTTTCCTCCAGGTACTGAGATGTTTCACTTCCCTGGGTATACTCTCTATTCATAAAGAACAGAGTCATCGAGGTTTACTCGATGGGGTTCCCCCATTCGGAGATCTTCGGATCAAAAGTTGCTAGGCACTTCCCCGAAGCTTATCGCAGCCTGCTACGTCCTTCATCGCCATGTAGAGTCAAGGCATCCACCATATGCTCTTACTTTCCTATTAGGAAATGTAAAAACCACATATATGACACATACACACTGGTTCTCAACATGTATGTGTCGGCGTACTCGCTTACTGTATTGCTCCGACCGCTCGTAGTTGCAATAAGGTTGTACGTTTTCTGTTTCCAGCGATTGAAAAGACCCCTTCGAACTACCCAGGATGAGTAAGTCCGAAAAAATAATTTTGCTGTAACAGGATTGGATTATTAAAGGTTAACCGTACAGTCAATTTTTAGACTAAAAAAACCGCCTTTTGGCGGGTCAAACTAAAACAAAAGAGTTTTAGATACCCCGCTTTTGGTTGGTTAATTTAGTCATCTTCATATCAGTGGGGATAGTATATATGAAGCCAAAATGGAAGTCAAGTATAAGAAAAGCCCTTGTATTTCAAAGGGCTTTTAAGTCCAATATTTATTCTACAGTCACCATCATCCATGCAGAAACACTAGATTCATCCGGTAATAAATGAGGCGATCCAAGTTCAGCAAAGTCACCTGCTTCACACACTATGGGTTCAATACAAATATATGGAGATTGGTGATTATGTCTCCAAATTACCAGTTGTGAAGTCTTGCAACTTTCAAACATACCACCATACTTTACTTTTACTGACTTTCCTTTTAACAACACCTCAATTTCCGTATTTGGATTTGTTTTATTCCAAAGCGGGTAATGAGAATTTTCAATTTTTTCATCTTGAGGTCCTATGTGTAAGTACTCCGGCTTATTTCCAAATGTAATTCTCACAAATCTACCCTCTGTATTGAAATACGGATGCAACCCAAGCCCGATAGGAATTTCATCATGATTTCTTTTTCTGCGCACAATGATTACTTGTTGCAAGAATCCGTTTTCCAAAAAAATATAGTTGCTTACAAGCTTGAATGGATATGGGAAGTCTTTTTCAATTTCAGGTCCTTTATATTTGAAATGGTATTGAACATATGGAGTAGCTCCATTAGTTTTGACGTTGTAATACTTCTCAACATCACCAGGTTCTATTATCGAAGATTTTATTTTACCTGCAGAATCACGAACAAAACCATGCCGAGGTAATTCGTACGGATGACCATCTATTAGTTGACCCGAATTTGGAAAACAAATATGACTTCCGCCTCTGACTTTCAACTGGCCATCTTCTTTAATAATTTGCTGTGGTAAAAAAATGTGCTCTCCACTGACCTGGAAACTAGTAATATTGCCACCTACAGTATCTATACCAAGGCTGACATTGCCATGAGTGTGTATCATTATTTAGTTTTGTTTTTTTCACCTTACAATTTAAAAAACTTTTTGTCAATAAAACACAAAACTCCCCTTTCGGAGAGTTTTGGTATTTGAAAAATTGAAATTAGTGCATTGACGATGTTTCTGCACGAAGCTTCTCGATTGTCTTTGCAGCAGCATCTTTGCCGCCCAAGCCAAATGCGAGTCCACCTGCGATCGCAAGCATAGCGATCAAACCAGTGAAGAGTATCTGCATAAATTGTGCAGCGATACCAAGCTGTGACAATGCAATGATGAATGCAAATGTCCAAATTGCGTATTTCACGATACTACCCAAAAGTCGTGCTGAATGGATGTTCGCAGCGCGAGCAGAGCCTTCAACAATTTTGCGCATAGCATCAGCGATCACTGTTGCAACAATAAGAACGAATGCTGCAATGATAACGTTCGGCAAGTAGTTAAGGACTACTTCACGAAGGAAGCTGTTGACTTGCGTAAGGCCAATGATCTCAAGAGATGTCATCAAGAAGACAACAACGATGAACCATTTAACCAAGCCTCCCAAAAATGCACCAACATTGAGCCTAATACCAGCGCGAGCCAATACTTCATCAGCACCAGCGCTTTTGAAAAGAGAGTCAATCTTGATGGCTGCAATTACTTGTTCGATAGCATGTCCGATGACAGCACCGACAATCCAGCCAAGGATAAAAATAATAATCGCAACGATTAGGTTTGGAACGAAATTAATGAAACCCCACCAGAGATTCTGGAGAGACGCGCCAAATACCTCGCCCCATGTTTGTATTAACATAAATATCTATCTGCTTATGTGTTTAAAACAAAGCAGAACACTTGCTGAAAACAGCAAAATTATTAATAAAATAACTACTTAAAAAGTTTCGACCTTTCAAAAGTACTAACCTTATTATACCAATTCTACTGGAGAATGATATGGATAACCCACCTCTGGTTTTTTAGGACTTTGGGCTATTACATTTAAACTATTAACCAACGTTTCGTGCGGAAAATCAAGCACGTCAGCAATCAGCTTGTCATACATATTGAGACGGTAGACAAATTCTGGTGTATCAAATAATGCATACGAGAGTTCCCTGCCGAGCTCTGACTCGAGTGTATGTAATGATCGTTCGATGAGGTTACGCTTGAGGTTATCACCGACTATCATGACATCGAGTCTACTGTCACTGTCTTTGGTGAAGATACCGGCAATAACAAATAGTTTTATTTTACCGACACCTTTGAACCGACGCATAATTTCACTACGATCCATCGTATTTGAATCAACGAGCAAATTCCGGAGCGCCTCGAGATACGGCAATGTCGCATTGAGCTGCCAGCCAGAAACCTTTTTCTTTTTATGTTTACCAGAACTCAGATGGATTTCTTTAATAAATGTTTTTTTCTTAATAAAATCTGCAGCTGCCAGTACCGCAAGTTCACGGCGAGCAGCTGGTGGCGTACTTTTGCTCCGCTGCGCAACATCTTTTGCGTCATAGCATGTTTCACTATTCAAAAGGAAAAGTCGCATGACTTTTACACGAGTTTGGCTATTGAAGAGTTTGCCGAGAGTTTCCATAGATAGGCAAAAGTATACGCCAACATATTAGATATATCAAGCAAGAAAAAATGCCCCCAAATGAGAGAGCATTAAAATTCCAGTTCAAAACTACATGTATTTTTCTACAGCCGGAATAAAAAATTGCTGAGAAAAATATTTAAAAATAACAGCATCGTAAATCGAAGTGATGTTAAACGCAATTCCGGCATACAGAAGACGCACATGCTCTTCAACTTCATTACCTTTGTCTAATATCTCAATAAGTTTTGGATAATGATCCCTTCCAGAGATGACAAAAACATCGTTGTAATTTTTTGCTGCTGCACGGATAAGAGAAACACCACCAATATCAATCTTCTCAATAATTTTTTCATGAGTACTTCCATTTGCAACTTCTTCTTCAAAAGGATACAAGTCAACCACCACAAGGTCAATTCCGATAATCCTATGTTCTGCCATCTGCTCCCTGTCGCTTTCATTGCCTCGACGACTAAGTATGCCAGCGAAAACGAACGGGTGTAAAGTTTTTACTCTACCACCTAGGATTTCCGGGAATTTTGTAAGCTCTTCCACTTTTATAACTTTAATTCCAAGCCTCCAAATGTACTCAGCAGTTCCGCCGGTAGAAATTATATGCACACCTAATGCATGTAATCGACGCACAATTGGCTCTAGTCCTTCTTTGTTGTGGACTGAAATCAGGGCATATTGAATTTTTTTATTCATGTTAAGTTGTTTTAGAATTTGCACCACTCTACCACCTACCCACTACTTTGTCGAGCAAATAAAAAATCCCCGTACGGGGATTTTTTATTTGCTGTATTGTGTATTATTTCAATTCCACTTTTCCGCCAGCTTCCTCAATCTTTTTCTTGAGGTCTTCTGCTTCTGCTTTCTTCATGCCATCTTTAAGTGTTGCAGGAATATTGTCTACCATATCCTTAGCTTCTTTAAGTCCGAGACCAAGAGCTTCTTTGACAACTTTCATAACGCCGATCTTTGCCTCACCAGCTGCGGTAAGCACAACGGTGTATGAATCTTTCTCTTCTTCTGCTGCACCAGCTCCAGCACCTGCTGCTGGACCAGCAACAGCTGCTGCTGAAACACCGAACTTTGCTTCGAATACTTTTACTAATTCGTTGAGATCAAGGACTGACATAGCTTCGATACTTGCCACGATGTCTTTGAACTTTGCTGGAATTTCTACTTTTGTTTCTTCCATAATAATTTTTATTAAGCCTTTGCCTTGCTTATCTGATCGAGAGCGATCACCAAGCGTTGGATAGGCGAGTTGATAATATTGACGAACATACCACGGAGCGTATCAACACCCGGAATAGTTGCGATAGCCATCATTTCTTCTTTACTCTTGAAGACGTTTTCAAATACTCCACCTTCGATCGAAACAACTTCTTTGTGGGTTTTTTGAAATTCATATACTTCGCGAGCTGGTGCCAACATATCGCTACCATAGGCAACTGCAATTTCTCCTTCGAGATTTGGCAACGTACCTGTATAGCCATTGGTTTCAAGTGCGCGTTTGAGAAGCGTTTTCTTGGCAACTTTATAACCAATATCACTTTTTTGGAGTGTACGACGCATAGCATTTGCATCAAACACGGTAAGTTTATTGAATTTTACAAATACAATAGACCCAGTGCCCTGCAAAGCTTTCGTCAAACCATCCAATAATACTTCTTTCTTTTGTTTTGAAATAGCCATAAATAATGTGTTGTATAGCTAAAAATAAAAATCGACCACTTGGGCCATAGTGCAAACTTATACTATAAGTATGCTCCTCGGTCGGTTGGACAAATATGATTTGCCCGATTAAAGCTTTCGCTACCAACTGTCTACAGCGCTAGTGCTACTCTAGCAAAAATTCTTCTTTTGTCAATTTTGCTATTAGCGAGGTGAGATTGCCTGATCAAAAATCTGCTCTGTATTACTGGTATTATTCTTAGATTTTTCGTAGGCATTGATAATAAATAAGCATCCGATTCCCAAGAGAATCATGCCAATAAGTCCAAGGACCATTTTAAAAAAGTGGTATGTGAACATGTCGAATTATATAAGTGGTGGATTAGTAATGATTCGATCGCCACTTTGAAGTCCTGTAACAATCTCTACCAATGCACCATCAAAGTGTTCACCGATAGTCACCAATTGCTCAGTAGTTTTTTTACCTTTTTCATCTGTTGCTACGAGCACATAATACGCACCGTCTCTTTCGATTAGCGCACGCAAAGGGATAGCAAGCACAGCAACTTTTTTTGACGTAATGATTGTCATGTCAGCAGTGAGACCTGGACGAATGTTTTCACCTGGCTCAATGAGTTCAATAACAACTTTATAATTAACAACGCCTGAAATAAGTGTTGGAGCAATATCTACATCAGCGACAGTACCTAAAAGCTTCGTCTCTCCGTTTGATGCAAAAGCAAGTTCAACTGCCTCACCAGGAGCAATATCTAAAATATTTGCTTCATTAACATTGGCATCGACATACAGATTCGCCACGTCCTCAAGTGTTATCATGTTCTCAAATGGCTGCACGGGCGCACCTAGTTTTGCGTCAATTTTTGTAATGGTACCATCTGCCGGTGCAATTATTTCTGCGTCAGCTAGATCTGCTTGTGCTCGTTCTAACGCACCGACAGCAACCACGACTTGGGCATTAGCAACTTGTATATCACTTGCACTTGCTTGAGCTTTTTTAAGATCGAGTGCTGCCTGTTTTTCATTGACCGCACCTTCTTTACTACTTATAACCTGATCATGCGTTGAAAGTGCCAGCTGATATGCATTATAGTTGGTTGCATACGAGACACTTCTTGTATTAGGTACTTCGATAATCCACACTGCACCTGTTTTAAAATCAGTTGGAAATTGAATGAATAACCCTCGAGAGCCAAGCGGCACTGAACTCCCCGTACTTATAGCTACACTATAATTATTCTCAAGACCGCTGATTGAAAACGCACCACCAGAAGCTGAGCTTGAACTATAAACAGTGACTGTATAGCCACCAACTTCATCGCTCATATATGAACCTGTAATTGTTGGTGCCGTATCGGTCGTTGATCCTGTTGCTGGGACAGCTTCAAGATCAGAGCTATAAAGAGTACGCTTAGCATTTGCAACGAGCACATCTTGTGCAACCTTTGTATTCTCAAGATCATTAATCGCAGTTTGTAATACGGCTTCAGCTAATTTAATATCCTTATCTTGGTTAATCGAAAGCACCTTTGCATAGTTAGCTTTTGCTTCCAAGAGTCTCCCTTCGGCCTCCGTGACTGCAGCAGCTTCTTGTCCAGCTTCAAGTATTGCGAGCACTTGCCCTGCCTTGACCATATCGCCCACATTTGTTTTGATTTCTGAAATAATACCTTGTTTTTGGAAACTCAATGTTAGGTCTGTCGTACTCGTCACAGTACCACTAGTAAGTACAGTACGTTGCAAGTCTCTGGGTGTAATTATTTCTGTCGCAAGTGTCGTCTTTTTGCCGCCAGTTAGGAGTACTACTAGTACAACCACTATAACCACTACAATACCCCAAAATACCCGCTTCCTTGCATAAAGACGTTTAAAAAAGTCTATAGTTTTTGCCCGAAAGCCAGGCGGTTGCATATTCATGGGACCAGTATATAGTGTTTTTGTTGCGAACACAAAACCGAACTTCACGGTATACTAAAGATACTTACTCATATGAGAAAAATAATACTTTTTTTGGGAGATACAATCATGTTTGTTTTGGCTGGTTTCGCCATGCTCCTTTTGCGTTTTGGTATCCATGTCAGCAGTCCTATTATCGAAGCCCACATCCAGGCTTTCATAGCTCTCTATGTGCTATGGCAGATTATCCTCTATATCTGCAACCTGTATGATTTTGAATTCATCAAGCCATCATTTGAAAGCATTCGAAATCTACTGCTCGCTATAAGCATTAGTCTCGTGAGCGGGTTTTTACTTTTTTACTTTGTACATTTTCCTGTCACTCCAAAAACTAATCTACTGCTCTTGGCACTCTCGTATGGTGTACTACTATTTGCATGGCGAAATATTTACTTTTCTATTTTTGCTCATAATTTCAAGAAACATATCGCTTTTATTGGTAACGCACCACTTGCCAATACTCTCATAGAAGAAATCGGACGTCACCCACATTTGGGATATGCCTACGAAGGAACCTACGAGTCTGTAGCCGAACTTATTGCAACAGGTCGTACGATAGATATTGTTGTCTATGGAAAACAAATCGAAAGCTCGGAGCTTGCGCATTTGATTGCCAATCAATCACACGTACTTGATCTGAGGCAAGCATTTCAAAACATATTGCATCGCGTTCCTGTTGTACTTATGAACGATACGCTTGCGCTTCGTATTGTTGAAAATCGCGACACTGATCTTTATGAGTTTCTAGTACGCGGAATAGAAATAATTCTGGCACTTTGTATTCTCGTACTTACATCTCCATTATTACTCCTTGCTGCGATTGCAATACGAATAGAAGACTCGCGCAGTATTTTCTATAAACAAGAGCGCGTCGGACGACACGGCAAGCGATTTAGTATCATCAAACTGCAATCAATGTATACCAATGCTGAAAAAAACGGTGCACAATGGGCAACACACAATGATAGTCGCATCACGCCAGTTGGAAAAATTTTACGCATTACCCATATCGATGAGATCCCACAAATGTGGAATGTGCTCAAGGGGGACATAGCCTTAGTCGGTCCGCGACCGGAGAGACCAGAGTTTGTGGAGAAATTAGACAAAGAGATACCCTACTACTTCTTGCGCCATACAATCAAACCAGGCTTCACAGGCTGGGCGCAAATCAAATTTCGTTACGCAAGAAGTGTCATGGATTCACAAGAAAAATTTGAGTACGATTTATACTACGTCAAAAATAGAAATTTCTTCCTCGATATTGGCATTATCCTAAAAACAATCCAGATCGTTTTTACCCACGGGGTTTAGAGATATTTTTCTAATCGCTCAAGTGCTATCCAAAATCCTTCACCGCCGTTTTCATGACCTTGCCATATTTCTGGAATAAAAGAGCATGTAATACCTAGAGAATCTAAATTTTTTCGTAATTCATTAAAGTCAATTTCACCTTCTCCTACTTGTATCCCTTCTCCATTTACATCTTTTGCATCCACGACATGCAAATGAGCAGTATATTTTAAAATTTTCTTTGTAAATTCAGAGAAATCCCATCCGTAGGTATTGCAAGCCAATTTGGAATGTGAAGTATCAAAACAGATTCTGTACTTATACTTTTCACAAAAAGCAGCAATCTCATCTGGATCAAGGAAAAGATTGTGGTAGAGCTGTCCACCTAAAAGCCATGGGTACGGCGGCATTGTTTGAATGATAATTTCTACACCATCTTGATTAATGTTTGCGAGTCCATCTGCAATTCTTTCATACAATACTTGCCGTTCTTC
The DNA here is from genome assembly GCA_016699085.1 of Candidatus Nomurabacteria bacterium. Taxonomy (NCBI): domain Bacteria; phylum Candidatus Nomuraibacteriota; species Candidatus Nomurabacteria bacterium. The sequence continues at coordinate 147,053 of CP064958.1, forward strand.
TTTCGATAGTGGCTTGTCTTTTGTAAAACCACCGGCATTGACCACAATAAGTGGCTTGTTTGCTTTACTAAAATGTTTTTTTAGCTCATTCGTAATAGAAACAACTCTCTGCAGTTCAGCAATTGAGCGTCGCCAATATATTTCATCTGAAGAAGCGAGGTTAAGTAAATGATCATCAGCAAATGTCTCAGGACTATGGACGATGAGATCCATTGCAAGTGGTTTAGGAAAATGACTACTAATATCTTCAGTAAGATCGTTATAGCTTAAGTGAAATTCAAGCAAATCAGGATTAGTAAATTTATGCAATTCTTTATAATCATAGTAACGAACAGGAATGCCCCAAGGTCTATTGAATGTGTAGCTCCGTGGTTCAAAATTTTTATCAAGTAAATCATTAAGATAAAAAAAATCTCCTTGACGCAAGCTGCGACGAGCTTTACGATTGATAAGTTTCTCTTTCTGGTCTGGTTGAAGCCCTCGGCCAGGACTTTTTACTTCGATCATCTCCGGTGTAATCATGTCACCTTTTTTAATATCCCTTGTTGCAACCAAGCTTTTTGCCAAATTCGCTCTGTTCATTTTTTCCCCTTGGGTTAACTCTCTTTTTTTTGCTGTACCGAGTGATGCTTCCACTTGTCGAATTCCCTCAATCATTACCTTGAATTCATCTGGGGTGAGGCTAGCTTTATGGTCCGAACCTTCCATCGTACGATCAAAAGTTATATGCTTTTCAATTATTTTTGCGCCCCTTGCAACTGCAGCAATAGCAATGTTGATCCCCCGTTCGTGCCCGCTATACCCATACAATGCTGTTCCAAGTCTGCTCATATATTGCAAATTAATATCTTGGAAAGGTGCAGGGTAGGTTGAATTACAGTGTAGCAGTATGTATTTTGCATTAAGCCTTTTTAAAAGATTATTTACTGCAATGATCTCAGATTCTTGAGACATGCCAGTTGAACAAATGATTGGTTTTTTTGTTTTTACGATTTCTCTAATCAAATCATGATTTGTTAGATCGGCAGATGCTACTTTATACGTATGCATACCGTATGCTTCTAATTTCTTTAGGCTTTCCAAATCCCAGGGTGTGCAAAGTGGAAACATCCCAACCTCGCGTGCATAATCAAAAAGTTTAAACATTTGCTCATCTGCTAATTGGAATTTTGAAAGCAGATCAAGTGTGTACTGCGATGTTAAATTTTCTTTAATATCATTTGTTGTTCCCTTGTTAGCATAGAGTGACTCTATATCTCTCATCTGGAATTTCACACAATCAACCCCGGCTTCTTTGGCGGCATCAATCAATGCTTTGGCACGGTCGAAACTACCATTATGATTGAGTCCAATTTCTGCAATGACAAAAACGGGCTCGCCGAGCCCAACATATCGGTCACCAAATTTAATCTTCTTGGGTGAACCAAATACAAAACGTTTCAACCTATCTTTAAGTGAAGCCACAGAACGAATACTACTATTTTTTTAATTTTTGTAAACTAACTACGCAGCAAATTCTTCAGGCTTTGACAAAATAATCTGTTCAGCAAGTTTGATTTCATACACCGAATCAATATCTACGTCTCGCCACTTCTCAAAATAAAGCGGTATAATCTTGGTACCACTCATAGAATTTTTTTGAGTTATAACTCTAGGCCGAATAACATCAACATAACCTGAATGGCGTAAAACTTTTGGAAGGAGCTGGCGAGGCATATTAAATGCTTCAGGATATTGCGCAAATACTTCTGGAAAAACATTCGTAAGTAGTGGCTCCAAATATCCACCACTTTCTGTATACATTTTAAATGGCGTATGTAGCGGCTCACAAACAGATCGCACTGATTCTGCATCTGGATTATCTAAAAGTAATTGGACCCCTGTATCAATATCCTTGCCTTTTTTAAGTGGCGTTGTAGGTCGTAAATGTACCACAACATCTGGCATATACCCTTCACTGTCATATAAATGTTTGAGTGCATGAATGAAAACAGGTAAATCTGGAGTGAGATCTTCTGCTAATTCTTTAGGGCGTAGGAATGGAACTTCAACTCCATATGAACGCGCAATTTCAGCCATTTCCTCATCATCAGTTGAAATAATAATTCTCGTTAATAATTTACTTTCTTTGGCTGCCTTGATGGTGTAGTACATCAAGGGCTTGCCAGCACAAAGTGCAATACTTTTCTTTGGAATTGATTTCGATCCACCTCGAGCTAAAATTATTCCTAATATATGTTTGGGATTATCCATGCTGAGTCAATGATACAAGTAAATTTCCTAACCGCAAACTAGCTTTGCCGTCAAATGGGTCTACCATAAGTTGAAGTCCTGCATTGCGACCTTCTTGGTCAAGTAAAGGATTAGTTACATACCGATTGATAGCAAAGGCAAGCTCTGGATCATTTTTTACTACACATACTGCTCCAGTTTCGACTAAGGCTTCAAAGTGTGTGTAGGTATCGTAGAAGCGTTTTGCTGATTGCCAATATGTAATGTTAGATAAATTAAGGTCATAATCGATACAGATAACTGGCTTACCAAGCGCAATCGCATCAATGGCAAATGTCGACGCACCAGTAATAATTATATCTGAGTGAAAAATAGTATTTATAAGGTGTGCTGTCTCATGTATGTCTATTTCTTTGCCCGCTTGATCTTTGCCGACATGAAGCGCAACAGTATCTGGAGTCACATGAGGAAGTGATTTAATTGCTTCAAGCGGACTTAAAAAACGTGGATGTGCTCGAAAAAAGAACTGAATATTATCTGGAATTTTTTTCTCTACAACTAATTTATTAAGTACAGGAGCAACTGCACCTTCGTGTGGAAATAGAAAATCCCCCATCGCACCATAGGTTATAATTTTTTTGTTTTGATCGATACCTAATTTCTGAAGAAATATTTCTCTCGGAACAATTAGTGATTGATAGTTTTTATAAATATCATAGTGAGGCAAACCCACAATGTGGATATGCTCTTTTGGTAATCCAAATTTCTGAATAGCAAATGCCATGTCAGATAGGTACTGATTCTGGACAATAAGTTCATCGGGCACCATTCGTATCAATCCATGGCTCGTAAAGTTATCCCAGCTTCTCGGCATGCCGATGAGTGGAATTTTTCTTTTTTTAGCAACAATGGCGATCCAGACATCAAACTCGCGATTGGTCAGTGATGTTGCAAATACATGGGTGGGTTTGTAGGTATCAAAAAGTACATCGAGCTCTATAGGAGATGGCTGTAAGAGATACAGATATCGGATGAATTTTTTCCAAAACGAAATATTACCAAATATCTTTGTGTAAATTATTTTAAGCGTTGTAGAAATAAAACTCGCATCACTTCTCGTATAAGCAAACATTTTCTCCCATGTGTTTGTATGAGTATCAATACCATTGAGTGCCATCCAGTCAATCAGTCGACGAAAATATCCAAGTGGCCTGTAATTCACTGCTACAACTATAGTATCTGGACTTTGAAACAAAGCTTGATACGTTTCAAGTTTTTCTGGTTTTACAAGAAGAATAATTTTGCCTTTGTAATTATCTCGAAATGTTTTCCAAAAATCAGTAAAGAAAATATTTCGTGCAATAAAGGTCTCAGGAAGAGTGATAAATATTGTCTGCATATCGTAACTATAGCATACAGGAATTTATTGACAATATATAATATTTATGCTAATATACTTTCAAACAAAATTGAAAAAAAATGAAAAAAGTTCTCTTGGTTACAAAAGATCTCATGCCGTTCAAATTATTATTTGAGACCTATTGTTGGATTAAAGATAATACGGATTTTATTGTTGCGATTGTCGCAGAAGGCAAATCTGCTGAAGAATGGAGAGAGAAAAATGTTCCCCTACTGACTGAGGGAGATATCTCTACGGAACAGGTTTATGCAATTATGGCAGCCATGAAACCCGACTGTGTCGTGACAGGACTCTCGAGCCCAAATAATCTCGAGGATAGTATTGGTTTGATTGCTAATACTACTCACACAAAACTTGCTGTTATTTCTGACACTTGGGGAGCAATCTCAAGGGTCGACAAAGCTCAACCTGATTTCATATTTGCTATGGATGCATTTGATGCAGGGTTGTGTGCAGCAAAATTTCCTGATGCTCATATATCCGTAATAGGCGACATCACGAGAAAAATAACACCGCCCGAGGACGTATCGAGAGTTTGCGACAAAATACAAAGAACAGGAAAAAATTTGATCCTAATCACAGGACAAAATCCGGGGTATACTGACGATATAATCCGAATCATCCGTGACTCTGTTGCAATGGAACCACAAAATTGTGCAGTTGTCGTTCGTCTCCATCCAAAATTCAAAGGACTTCCTGAAGAAAAACCTCTGCGAGATTTGATTGAGACATTTCCTCCCGGAACAGTAGTAGAAATTGACGGCAGCACAGATGAAATTGCAAGCTGCGCAAGAATCGTAGTTAGTGTTTTTAAAACTGTGCTACGTGTTGGCTCAATAGCACATCGGACAGCAATATCTGTTGTAACACCAAAAACTGTTGCTGGCATGAAAAAATCAACTGGACTTTCTCAGTACCCCCTCGCAATGATGGGTAATTGTCTCGAAATTTCCAAACCGACATTACTGTCAAAAATTCCAAGGCATGATGCATATGTACCTAAAGAATTTAACCCAGCAGTCGTGCTGGAAATATTCAAATAAAAATTAAATTTAAAACATCAAAAACCAACGTCTAACGTTGGTTTTTTATTTTCGTTTAAGAACAACAAAAAAGGTTTCAGTTAGCCAGTTTTTGTAGCGTTCTTCAGAAAAAAGAACTTTTAATATTGCGTAGCGTACCTGGTGGTGCCATTCTACTCGTGGCACATGGTAACCAACAGCGGCAACCTCAAAGCCATGCTTGGCTGCATTATAGAAAAGGAAATTCTCAGCATCTGATGTATTGAAGTACCACTTATGCCGATCTTGTGATTTCTCGGGGGGGATACCGTAGCTCGCAGGACCAGCTGTACCTTTGAGCATTGGTTTTAGGAGTTTTCGCCAGCAATTCGGAAGCGATATGATAAGGTATTTTTCTGTTACCCGAGCAAGGTCAGCAAATGAACTATGAATATCGTTAACATGCTCAAGTGTATCGAGACAGAGCACAGTCTGGAATGATTGATTAGGAAACGGTATTGTTGTCTTTTCCCAATCCCAAACTGTATTGTTGAAATTATTCTTATCGATAAGTGTACATGGCAAGCCCAAAATTTTCTCTGCGCGATCATCACGACTACCCACATCAAGCACATTTTCATGCACGTATTCCATGAATTCATCGTAAATCAAATTGTATCGCTGTAATGATCTCGGTACATAGCGAGTTTTAATTTCTTTGAAAGGAAAATTTTCTTTCGTTTTTACAACTTCGTTAAAAGCATCTTTGTCATACTCACCTTTGAAGTACAGCCCCCCGCCGGCATACCGATTACTAATTGTTTTTGTAAGGTTATCCATATAAGTATTAAATCTTTAAAGATTCTAATTTTTCATACACTATCTCTGTCTCCTTCTCCAAGGGATACATAGTAGCCAATGCTTCAAATTCTTTGCTTGATCGATTAAACTCAGGTTTGATCAAATTTTTCAGTGTTGTAATATCACCTGCCCCTATAAAAGCAACGAGCTTTGTAAGTACTTTATCTTGGGCACTAGGATTCACAAGATCATCATAGGCAATCAACATACTTTCATGAGTTGCTAGATGATAGAGCAAATTTTTATTGCTTGCAGTCCAATGTTCTAAGAGCGAAGTAAATGTTGCAGCGCCTGCACCCCAGCTTCGCATGATTGACTGCGCACCAACGAGCGGATGACGATAGACGCCAATCACTTTAGTGTTTTTCGGCATATAATGTTTCCAAAAATAAAAAAATATTGGCAATGACTTAAACCCGAATCGCTTCTGACTGTGACCAAGATGAAGCAGAAGCTTAATCATCGATCTCCGGGTAAATGCCCGACTCACTTGATGGAAAAAAGTATCAGCCCGAAGTATGCCTGCGTCATTGTATAAATCATTGCGGTTATACTGTCCAGCTTCACGCATCAGTTTACGGTTTAGAGCAAACATCTGATTATGCTCAAAAAAGCCGTTGTGATTGCGAGCATCGCCCGCTTTGAGTTCCTGATCTCGTCCAAAATACACACCACATTGAGAGACGAGATTAGATACGAGACTCGTACCATTACGCTGGAAGCCAATCACCACAAAGGCATCACCTGAAATTTTTTGAAATTGCTCAAGCTTACCTTCAGACGCAAAAAGCGTGCGCCAGACTGGCCGGAGCATCTTTTGGTAGATAGGTTTCATATACATCACACTTTAGCATATGACTATCTTTTTGAAAATGTGTCTCACCTGCTATACTTTGCTATATGCGATTTAAACTTTTTTTAGTGCATGTATTTTACAAAATCAAAACGTGGTGGCCGCTTTGGTTCTACGTTGTTAACTACAAGGCAAGAAAGAAATTCAATACTCATAAACCTGATCTTTCATCGCTTGGGAAGCGAATACACGACGAACTAAAACATGAAGGTATTGCCACGACCACACTCGATGAACTTTTCCCTGGCGAACATATGCTTGATACCCTACTGACCTATAAAAATTCCCTAGATCTGAACAATGTTTCTACGCATTGGAAAAAAGAGTACCTCAAAAACTACTGGGATAAACTGCCTGTATTTGATGCAGCAAATCCGTTTGTACAATTTATTCTGTCGGAAAAGATTATCTCAATAGTTACTAGCTATATGTCTATGTGGACGAAGCTCGGCTACTATGATTTATCTCTAACGCTCCCTGTCGGCAAAGGTGCAGATCCAATTCGTGCTCAAAGGTGGCATCGGGATCCTGATGAAAAAAGATTGCTCAAAGTTTTCATATATCTTTCTGACGTTGATGAAACAGCCGGACCGTTTACTTATATCAAAAAATCTACCTATGGCAACAAATATGGAAGCTTATTTCCTCAAAAAAGCCCTGCAGGCATATACCCCGACGAACATAGATTACTTACTAAGATCAATCAAGATGACATCAAAGAAATGACTGCTCCTAAAGGCACCGTCATATTTTGTGATACGAGCGGCTTTCACAAAGGCGGCTATGCAACCGAGAAAGAACGGCTTATGTTCACTGGATTTTATTCAGCACCCTCATATCATGAAGCAAGATACTATACCCTTCCTCCGTCATTTGACTCCAAACAATTCAGCCCTGAAGTATCATTTGCTTTAGGTAAATAAAACTTTAGTCAGATACTTCATCTACAAGCACTGGCTGCCCAACTAATCTGCGAGTAAATGCAAATTTATTTGTCAGTGGAGACAGCTTCTTTTTGACGATTGCAAGAATTGTTTTATCATCTTCATCAAATGAAAAGAAGTTGGCAACATGAATCTTAAATCCAGGCATATCATGGGCCAATACTTTGTAGCGTAGCAAGCTAAATAACGTAATCGTAAGCACTAATTCTACTGAGGGTCCATATACACCAAAAACTAATATTGCAATAGGACAAAGTGCAAGAATGAGAACTGTTTTAATTGCAGTAGCTATAAATAAATCTTTTTGAGCTCCGATAGCTTGGAACAGTGCAGTAAACACGACCGCAAATGCACTCGACATAACTGCCAAGAGCATAATAAAGTAAAGCGGAAGCACCGGAATATACTTGGGCAACAAGAGCTTTAATAGCAGTGGACCAAAGCTTATCGCCAGTAGCCCCGTCACCACAAAGAAAATTAATTGATATTTTATTGCTTTATGTGCAATTCGATATAAATGTTTCGGCTCGTGTTTATACCTCGACAGTACAGGTAAAATAGCAGTTGAAACATTAAAGAGCGACTGGGTGTGATTATACAAACCAAGAGCGAGTGAGAACAGACCTACTGCATCAGGTCCAAGAAATACTCTAATAATCCAGAGACGCGCACTTTGCCCAAAGGTAGTTGCATAACTTGTAAGCATAGCAAAAAATGACTGACCTTTAATATATGAGAATATGTTCACATGCGTACGAGCAATATTCCATTTTTTTATAACTCGTAAGTACATTGGAATAATTATGGGGTACTGCACGAGTGAAGCCAATATAATGCTATACGCCACTGAAACTGGGCCATGTTGTTTCAATATTAAAAAAAATAAGATAAGGAGCAAGCATTTTGCTGTTTCTTCAACAATACCAGCTACGACTTTATGTTTAAAATGGTACGTTGCTGCGAGTATAGTATTGGCAGTTTGTCGAAGTGGTGAGAGCAAAAAACCAAATGCCAGTATGCGCATAATTTGACGTGATACATCCCCCACATGCACAATCGGTATATACGATAAACCAATAATCACAATAAAGGCTACAATCGATAGGAGCATTTGAATACGAAAAAAGCTACGCGTGATAGCTCGGGCATGTGAGGTATCATTGTTCGCAATCGCTTTTGAAATATCGACAATCACCACCTGTTGCACACCAGGCAGGAAGAAAAAATTAAATATCGCAATAGTAGCAAGTGCAAGCTCAAGCAAACCATACTCAGAAATACTCATGTGCTTCAAAATAAGGAAGGTTGAAGCAAAACCGACAAATTTAGATGCGATCGTGCCAAATGTCGTCCAAGCCAAACCCTTGCCAACAACAGCTATAACAGTATTTTTATTTTCTCCATTCATAGTGTAGTACCATCAATAAAAGTAAGTATTCGTTTTGCTCTTTTCTTCCATGTCCATTCTTGCACCCGTAGGTATGCTCCACTACTCCGCTTTTGAGCTTCATCTGGAGATTGTAACACGGTACGTATCATCGTGGCACAAGCTTGAGCATCATCAGGTGTAAAGAAAAAAGCAGTACTTTCATCAATTAATTCCAAAATAGAAGGCAGCCGAGACGCAACAATAGGCACCCGGCTTGCCATATACTCAAAAAGTTTCATTGGTGAGGTATAGTATTTTGAAATTGCCTCTTTCCCGCTATTTGGCAATACCAAGACATCTGCAGCTTTCTGCCATAATGCAATTTCTGCATGAGGTTTAAATCCAATGACATGTAAATTTTCAACTCCAGCATGTGCAGCATTGAATATTGTAATATCACTTTCCGTTCCACCAATAATATATACCGCCGTATCTGGTGGAAGCATAGCGACAGCCTCAGCTAATACATCAACACCCTTCCATGTATAGAGATGCCCTGTGTAGACAACCACATATGTAGAAGTAATACCTAGCACCTGTCTTGCCTTTGCTTTTGATTGTGCTATATCGAACATACTCAATTCAACTGCATTTGGTTCGTAAAAAATTTTTTCTTTTGCAATTGCAAAGTTGCTTACTAATGCTTCACATTTCCAATGTGTATGGGAAATAATACCAGCCATGCGATCAAAAATACGCTGATACCAGGCTTTTTTCTTTTCCGGAAAATCATGAAGCTCATAGAACACATTTTTAAAAAAGAAACTTATAAAGTAAAGTGGTAAACTTTCATTTGAGTATACGATTGATCTTTGGTTCGAATAAAAAAGCATATACAAGAGAGCTGAAATCGAAAACACAATGAAAGAAACCCTAAAAGCAACATATTTTATTATTGGGATAGAAAAAAGATCTATTGTTGGCAAGTATATAATTTCAAATTTTTCTTGCAATTGATAGTATGAAAAAGGATCCTGTTTGAAACGCCCTAGTCGTCTCGGGACAAGCAATGTAACCTTCATGCCTTCGTGAGCAAAACTTTCAGCGCTTTTCGCCGCAAAAAGCGCTGCGGCTTTCTCGCTTGGAAATCGTCCGTGAAAAATAAGGTACATTTTTTTCATACTATACAGTAAAAATTTTCTTTGTTAATACTTTTGCGATATATATTTGTGAGTATATTCTATATAGCTCATACCGTAATGGTACCAGGTATCTAGCTTTATACCTTAATCGAAGATAAAACATTCGTAGAAAAATTTTTAAAATCATAAAAAAAGGTACGAGCCATGCAGTGTATAATGCTTTTGAAAGCGAAGGTGGTTTCCAATCGTAAGCAATAATTCCCAAGCGATGATGCACTTTTTCTTTGTACACTCTAAATGCAAGTTGGACATCAAGTGGCACTAGCCACGGACTCGATAAGGTACCAATTATTTCTTTCGTCGGGTCAAAGTGTATCTTCTCGTGTACTCTTTTTGCAAAACGAGCACCTGTGCTTTTTCTAAAAAGCCTGACTTGATACAGCGGGCGAATCGATTTATACCAAACTGTGAGATCGGGTGACGTAAGCACATATGGCACGTTATAAAATGACGGACCACTAGCATTCTCTACTGCTTTTTCTATTTCATATGCTAATGCTTCTGTCATGACTTCATCCGAATCAAGATAAAAAAACCAATCAGTTACTGCATGGTCAAGTAAATTATTTCTTTCAGACGAGAAATCATCTATTGGCTTACCTACAGCAATTTGCGAAATAATCTTTGCTCCATATGCTTTAGCAATGGTAATGGTACTATCAGAGCTCCCGCCGTCAGCAATAATAATATCAGCAAAATTTTTTACACTTGCAAGCGAACGATCCAAGGTCGCCTCAGAATTTTTGGTTAGTATGCCTATTGTGCAGTTAATTTTTTTCATTTTTATTACTTATGAATTCTCAAGATAATCCATTTCACACCTTTGTAATTGCGGACATACCTACCTATTCTTGCCCTATGCAATATCTTTAACGCAAAAAAAAGAATAATGTTCCTCCATGAACGATAGAGTGACACAAGAAGCTCACCATCAGAGGCAAGTGCCTGACGAGCGATACTAACTACATGCTGCCAGGAAACATAGTAAAGAATTTCTCCTAAAACTACAATATCGAATTTCTCGCCATCAGGAATCGGATTTTCATCTAAATTGCCGCATATAAATTGTCCTTTTGGATAAAGACTCTTTGCTTTATCGAGAGCGACTTGGGATATATCAATACCTGTATATTTAATACGGACATCATTAGCGAGTAATGCTGCTAGTCCACCATTACCGCAACCAAGATCAAGTACTCGAATTTCTGATTTTTCTATATGTTTTATGATTGTTGCTAACGCTTCCAAGTTTGGCTGTCCTTTTACTAAATAATCCCATTTGCCATTAGCAAACATAGCATCCCATTTTTCTTTTGGATATTCTAATTTAAATTTCATAGTATATGTCGAATACGGTAGTAAAGTGTAAGACCATGTGATAGATACGATTTAAAAATCGGTAGTGTTACCCCCTGATCGATACCAATACGAGGTAATGCAAAAATGTTCTCTTTTTGACTTACACCTTTTGGCCTGACCGCACACGCAGCTTCAAAACCTAAACTATTGAGTGAATCTTGTATTTGTTTTGTCCTTCGACCATATGGGTAAGAAAAATAACGACACATGTTTCCTGTTAGTTTCTGTATTTCGTATTTCGATTTTTCAATATCACCTATCGCCTCTTCATATGTCATCTGATCGAGATGTGGATGTGTATGCGTATGAGATCCGATTGTAATATGTGGTTGTTGAGACAAAAAAATAATATCATCTACCGATGGTCGCTCTGTCCCAGCAAAATATTCAGTAGAAAAAAGATCTGTCGTGAGGAAAAGCGCAGCTGAAAAAGAATACTTGCTGAGAATTGGCAGAGCATTTTCTCTTGTATCACGGTATATATCATCAAATGTAATGGCAACTGTTTGATGAGAAAAATTTTTTTCACCTTTACTATAGGAAACTATATCCTCAAGCGGTACAACAGAAAAATGTTTAGCTAAATACGCCATTTGCTGTTCGAATGACTCCTTGCTTATAGCATGTTTCCAGGAGGGATTATCTCCAACAGAATGGTACATCAAAATACCAACAAATGGCCTATGGACAAATATTTGAGCTAAAAAACTTAGCACAGATAAAAGTAACGTTTTAGGGGTGTTCTTCATATCAAAATTTTTGCTTCATTGCTGGTTGTAACGATCACGCGAGTACCCATTTTTGATTTGAGCATAGGCATTGCTGTAGCATAATTCGCTATCATGTTTTTCCACCAAATACCTCGACCTTCTACAGAAAGTGCTCTGCGTGGCTTTATAAGTCGGGTAGCATCTCTTGCTTTAATAATTGATATCGGTTCATCAATCACAAGCAACGTATCAGGTACCGGGAGTAAAGAAACATATAATTTCAAAATCTTGTGGGGTACCTGATGTTCAAATAAGGATAAAATATTTTGATATAAACCTTCATCAATTATACCCCCTCTCCTTTTTTTTGCCTTCATATATCGACCACCTCGATCAAAAATACACACACGGATTTTATGAAAAACATACCGCAAGCTTGTAATTGCAATCAGCACTGTTATGACCGCAACTAGTGGATAGCGCACTATAAACATGAGTCCATATTTCCATTTTTCCTTATATGAAAGCCGGATTAGGTTTGGATTATCTTTAACTAACGCAGACTTGCCTGCTCCAGGTAAGCCATAAAGTTCGTACATCATAATTTCTCAAACAAAATCGCATACGATTCTGCAAATAGGGCTGTTATTGGTCCTAAAGCTTTGCAGCCTAACATTTTCGCAACCAATCGATTTATCTGTGCGCTCTTTAATAAAGGAAACGCAAAGGTAACTCCGGTAATTTTAATAACCTTACAACCATTTGCCTCAAAATGGTCTCGGAGTTTCCATGGGGAAATTTGGGTGCTATGAAAATCTGCAGTCGTACGTCCTAAAAGTCGTGCACGGCGATAATGTGGCATTTTAGTAACAACATAGCCAATACCACCAGGGGCGAGCAAAGCCGCACATTTTTTTGCCACTCTATCTTTGTCAGCAATATATTCAATAATTCTTGATGCAAAGAGGAGATCAAATTTTTTTGAAGGAGTAAATATAAGCAAATCTTCTTCTATGAATGTAAATGAGGCATTATCTGAAAATCGTTTTCTGGATAGCGCTAGCATTTCTCGCGAAATATCAAGCAAGGTAAACTCAGCCCGTGGAAATTCCTTTAAAAGTTCGGCAGTCCACGTGCCTGCACCAGGTCCAATCTCAAGAATTTGATTTGCATCTGGCATTATAGGAAAAAGTACACGATGTAATGCTCGCTTAGTCATTGCATATTGAGCCTTACGGAGCGGACTAGAAAACCAGCGTTCGTGCTCATATGAATCTTGATACACAGTACCTATGACGGTATTGTAAAAATTTTTTACTTCATTATTTCTCATTTTTTTTGCAACAAAATAGATAATGACTCGGATCATCAGCGTCGACAGTAACACTTTCTATTGTTAAACCAGCATATGTAATATCTTTTTTAATCCGCGCAATACTATATCCTTTTTTACCAAGTTCCCAATAATGTTCACCATTAAATGTATGCTTCTTCCAAAAGAAAGGTAACTTCCAGAAAAGCGTTAGGTGTGGCAAAAGCGGCAACTTACATTTTAATAAAAAAACTCCTCCTGCATGTGGTAACCCTATAACAACATACGAACGTGTCACTCGCGCAAGCTCAGCAATTGCTACCAGGGATTCATCGTATGGCAAATGCTCTAATACTTCCGAACAAAGAACTGTATCGAATGATGCATCTGGTGCAGGAATTTTTTGCACAGATCCTACATAGGTCGGCGAAAGCTCTGGATCAATATCAAGTGTTGAAACATCATAGCCATATATGCGTAAAAGTTTTGTCACTGTACCATCACCCGGACCTACTTCGAGCACGTTCGTAGGCTCTGTTGCCATAACAGCGTGCAGCTGTCGCCAGTAATTAATCCACCTATCTTTTCTTACGTAGTTCTTGAAATCGTAGTGTTCTTTATCTACTTGGATTCGCGCATCAAATGTCATGTAAGTAAGTGGGTTATGGTAGCGATCAGGCTTTGAAGTCCGTGATTTTTTTTAATAAAAGGCGGCAGTATAGCAAGGGCATGTGTACTATATGTCTTATATTCTGTTATTATATTTTCGATTTTTAGAGCCAGTGAGTCAGTATCTCTAAATATCCCTTCTGTATAGCCAGACTGGACAAGAACCTCTACCCCGGCAGGATTAGTAACAAGAACAGGAACCCCCATAGCAAGCGCTTCAAGCAAGGCTTTATCGAGACTTCCTGTATCACTCATAGTAACAAAAAGATGTGAATTCTGTAAGTAACGAGGAATAGCATCGTGTGCCTTACCGCCAGCAAATGTAATAGCGTTCGGTGGATTAACAAAGCTTGCTTTCTCTTCTAGAAACTTTTTACATTTTATATCATTTGCCGTAATAGCTTCTCCAACAAACACCAGGCCAACCCGAATCCCCTTTTTTGTCACTTCAATTATTGCATCAATTATTCTATCGTTACGTTTAATAGATGACAAACGTCCAACAACTAAGATTTTAAATGATTCAGTAGATTGATAGGATAAAGGTTCAAGTGCTGGAGAAAAAAGTGTCATGTCGATACCGTGACCAACAATTTTCACTTTCTTACTTTTTATACGAAAGCTTTCGGTTGATGCTGTAAAAATAATGTTAACGAGGAAGGTAGCTAGTCGGAGTTTCAGATCTACACTTTTGTGTGTATACCAAAGAGAAATTTTTTTTCCAAGGAGAAACCAAACCTTCCATCCCAAAATCACATACACTGGATTCATGTGGACAAAAACAGTATCATACTCTTTTCTGTATTGCCAAATATATTTATAAAAACGTCGCAGGTAGTGGAATTTAGAAATAGAATCTTCTTTGCCGAGAGACAAAACTTGTACATTCTTTGGCAAATCGAAAGTGCCTTTTTTGAGACAAATCACCGTCACTTTTTCATATGTTTTTGCAAATTCTAAAATCCATGCATGGAAAAAACCAAGCGACGGATCTGTACTATCTACTACCTGAGTAATAATAAGAAGTTTCATAGAAGTTTTTTAAATGCGTCTTGGTATGCTTGCATATACGCTTCAGTATCAAGAACATTAAGTGAAGCCCGGACATCTGAACGATTAAACGCAGAATCATACAAAACATTGGCAAGTCTTTCTGTTATCATATCTTGATCTCCAACATTTACCTTATACCCATTAACACCGTCTTCAATAATTTCTTCAACACAACCGACCGTCGTTGCAACAACTGGCGTGCCAGAAGCAATTGATTCAACTACAGTCATTCCCCAGCTCTCATAGTTTGATGTAAGTAAAAAGACATCCGCAAATTGATACCATGGCCTTAGATCATTCACCCAAGGTAGAAGAATAACTTTATTTTCGATGTGCAAGCTGGTGACCAAATTCTTTATTACACTCTCTTGACTTCCTCTACCAATAAGAACAAGAAATACACTAGAATGTAGCTTTACAAATGCTTCTAGTCCAAGTGGAATATTTTTCTGCTTCTCGAATCGTGATGCCATAAGGACCACCTTTGCTTTTTCAGGAATTTCTTTTGGTCGTGGTAATTGCATGACTTCTGAAAAATAACCAATATCTGTTGCAATAGGGAGAGTCGTAATCTTCTCTGGACTGATAGCTAGTTGTGTCACGAGATACTTTGTAATTTGTTCAGAAACAGATCGGATTCCTGTTGCTTTTGGGAGGATATAGTTGGCAATTCTTGCTTGCCAAACATGTCGAATTGATTCTTGTTTAAATTCTGGAGTAAAAAAATTAATATGGATTTGAAGCTGTAGTGGCACAGCAAAACGTTTGGCGACAAAATATGCCAAAAAACCAATTTCAAAAGGATCTTGCGAAGTAATCACAGTATCTCTTTTTGGTTTATCTTGTATAATATTCTTAATTTGTCTATAAGCTTCAAGTAGTGCTCTCACTTTATTTTTTGCAAAAATCGGGTATATACTAACATTTGCTATCTGAGATTTTTCACGCTTCGTCTTTGTGAAAGCAATAATATGGTACTCATCAAAAAGTTTCCCATAGGAAAGTATCCGCTCGCGCACTTTGGAGCTTTCATCAAATAGTCCTTCTTCAACGCCTAGAGAAATTATTTTCATACTATTGATAAATATTTTTTTACTATGTCTACTTCTGTATGTACATACAAAATACTCTGAGCTTTTTGTTTATACGTATCATAATTCTCTATTAAATTTTGCAGACCTTCTTCTATTGAAGCTTGATTTGTTGGATCAATAAAAACACCACAGGCATGGAAGCGCTCATGAAGACCTGTTTCTTTGGTTAAAATAAATGGCTTACCATACTCTAAACCTTCAAGAACGAGGTTGGGACTTACCTCTGAAAATGACACGACAGCAGTAGCATATATATTTTTCATAAGGTGAGGTAATTTTTGGTGAGTAAAAGGTGTAGTATAGAGTTCTACATGTATACCTTTTTTTTGTACATTTGCCACAACGGTTTCTAACATTTTATTATTTTTAAGTGGTATATTTCTGTTTGATGCTAAGAGCATAAAGTTTCCTTCGGGATTTTGAGCAGATTTCGGCTCAAAAACATTTTCAATGACAACTATTTTCTCTTGTGACACACTGTATGTTTTTTCAATAATAGCACCATACCATGAGGTATTAACGACGACATACTTTGCATTTCGAAGTACGAAGGCTGTCATTTTTATAAGCATACTCTCTTTGAAAGAAAGAGTTTGTATGTTTGTATAGAAAGTTTTAAGCGATAGTGGATTCCCAGTGCGATTTACATATGCTTCCCATGTTGAGTCACCACCTACACGAACGACAAATGGTATCCCAGTAATAGAAGATACCAGAGCAGCCGGAAACCCAACACTTGTAGCATCAAAACATACTATGCTTGTAGCACCATGACACTTCATAAGTAGCCTAAAGAAAAAGATAACGTAGCGCAATAGTGTCGGCAATCTTTTCTCAATTTTCCACTGCACAAGCCTCACAGGAATCCCTTGAGCTTCTAAACCTTTGTAAAGCATGGAAGCATATTTTGCTGGACCACCAATATTAGGAGGGAAAAGCCCTGTGGCAATTACAATAGAGGCTTTTTTCTGCATAGGATTAGAGTAGCCTTTTTTATTGAACATCGCAAATACATACTTGTTACAGTAGGTTGCTCATTTTTTGTGTAACTGCATCCCAATCAAATTTCTTTATAACGAGTTCTTTGGCATTTATAATAATTTTTTGCTTAAGTTTTATATCTTCATATAAACGAACTGCTTTAGCGATTGATGCAGGATTTTCTGAATCGCAAAAAATGCCAGTTTCCCTATCAGTGAGGAAGTCTGGTATACCACCAACAGGTGTGCCAACAACAGGAATACCTGCTGCCATGGCTTCCAGGAACGAATTTCCAAGCCCCTCAGATAATGAGGGTCTCACAAAAATATCTGAGGCTTTCAAATACAGCGGCAATAGTTCATGTGAAATAAAGCCAACAAAAATAACTCTATCTTCCAACTTTAGGTTTGTAACTTTAGACTTTAGACTTTTCTCAAGCTTCCCTTGACCAGCAACAACTAATTTATATTGTTTTGGCAAGAATACCAATGCTTCAACAATATCTTTTACGCCATTTTTCTTTACTAATCGCGAAGCTGTCATAATAAATATATCTTCTGGCTGCTTACCTAATTTTTTTTGTAGCCCAACTATTTCCTCTTCTGGAATATCTTTACTAAAATGCTCTATCGTAACTCCATTTGGAATTACTACAGGTTCATTTGAGTAACCCATATCTTTAGCGAATGTTGCCAGATAGTTTGAAATTACTTGTATCGTATCAGCCCTGCGGAAAATTTCGACAAATAATGGATAGACTAAAAATGCTCGTCGTTTTATATATGCAATTGGATCACCTTCTTGTAGTGTCAAAAGAAATAGAATTTTTGGATAACGCCATTTAAAAAAGAGTGCTGCAAAACCGGCATAGCTTGCCATGATTGACCACGTGTGTGTATAGCCGTATTCTCTATGAAGTTTTGTTGCTTTTACTAATGCTAAAAATGGATAGATATGTTTTATGATTGTTCGCAATATTTTTTGCAAAATCCCACTGCCACCACAATACGGACCAACGCCATAGATAGTCACATTACCTACCTGCATATTTCGATCATGTTCCGTTCGAAGCGTTACCATATCAAAAGAGGCATCAGGTATACGATCAGTAATTTCTTTGACCGCAACCTCTGCTCCGCCGATAAATCGAGGGAAGTATACCAATGAAAAAATAAGTATCCGTTTAGACTTTTCTTGCATATGATTTTAAAATAGATACATAGAGTGCAAATACTTCTCTACTCATGATTTCTCCAGTATATTGCATACCACGCTCTTTAGCCTTTATTCCTTTTTGATGCCGAAAATCATCATTTGAAATAAGCTCAATAAGCGCAAGTGCTATATCTTCAGATGTCACCTGCGCAGGCAAAAGCGCACCTACAGTTGCATCAATTGCCTCACTCATACCACCGACATTATTTGCAATAACAGGTATACTAAGTTGCAAAGCTTCTAAAATTACCATTGGGAAACCCTCCCAATCAGATACAAGGACTAAAATATCACCTTCTGATAACTCAGCCAATGCTTTAGCTCTATCTAGAGTCTCAGTAATATATATACTTTTTTCTACATGCAGTGCTAGTATTTGTGTATTGAGCTTTGATTTTTTTGGTCCATTACCGAGCAATCGCACTTCTACCTTTGCCTGCAAAGCTTGAGGCAAACGGGCGAAAGCAGCAATCAGGAGATCCTGACGTTTTGGTTCTGCAAACCTTCCTAAAAACACAATTCGCAATTTCTTGTTTTCATGCTTTCGGGTAATATTGCTTGGGATGGTTACGCCATTATGAATAACATTAATCTTTTCCTTTTTGGCAATGGCGTACGACAATGCAATCTGCTGATCAAACACTGATACGCATATGATTTTTTTGCAAAAGTATGCCGCAATCTTTTCTGCAACAATGGCAATAATTTTTTTAGGCAATGATACACCATTGATGAATCCCCAACCATGGGCTGTATATACCACAGGATATCTATTCAATAGCCCTATGCGCCCAATAAATCCTGAAAATGAGCTATGTAGTGAGACGATATCGGGCTTAAATTCTAGTACAGCGTTTCGATATACAAAAAGTGCTCGGAGAATAAGTATCGGATTAAGTGTCTTTTGAATAAATCGATTTGGGATAAATGAAAATCCAAATGCTTTTGTTTCATCTGCAAGCCATCCACTAGTAGATGCCATTACAATAACTTCATCCCCATTTTTTTTATGTGCTGAAAGAAGTTCCCAAATGACGCTCTGGGCACCTCCGCATTCCGATTTTGTAATAAAATAAAATATTCGCATAGATTGGGATATGCGACCTAAAACGGAATAGTGTACACGAAACCAGGAATTTCATTTTGCGCCTTCACTAACGCCGTGTTGAAAAGATCGTCTTGGTTGCTGATTAAATATAAATTAAGCAATAACGAGCGAGTTTCCGACACAGCAGGCTGGAGAATAATAGCTTTGTTGACCAGATCAATTGCTTCATTAAATTTACTTGCTCCAACATATGTTTCAGCAAGCGTTAGATAGCCAAATACATTTGATGGTGAAAGTGCGAGTAATTTTTTTCCATACACCTCTGCAAGTGCATTTGCTTCAGCATCTTTGGCCTTGCTAATTTCATAAATCAAATTATTAATACGTGCAATTACAAATGGATTTTGATAGTTATCTGGATCTTTTGCTTCTATGGATTGCAGAACTTTGACTTGAGCCTTGAGGTCAGTGATAGCGCGTTTTTCTCCATCTTCTGCAGACATAATAATTGAGAAGTTATTGGCATATGACTGGTATAGTGCATCAGCAAATTGAGCCGTTGTTCGCGAAACTCCGACTGGTGACATGTGAGTAACATGCTCTAACCTGTTTACCCTCGTCGTAGGATCCGAGGTAACTAATTTTGACAATGCATGGAGTTTTGCAATCGGTAAAATTACTATCCATATAAGCACGCCAACATATAGCAATTTTATTCCTACACTAAGTGCGATTTGTTTCGGTGGCAATATGACACCTTTCTCTTCTAAAGTCTGTTCAGACGTATCTTGTGTATTTTTATATATTCCTACGTATATACATGCGAGCACAACAATCCATATAACTGCAGTGGCCGGTGTATCAAAAAGAAAAAGATTTTGAAAAAAGTAGGCAATAAGTGCAGCAATACCAAAGAGTACAAATAATGGTGTCTGTCTCATTTTCCAAGAATATCGCACCAGTACAACAAGCGGAAAGAAGAAAAGACAAAGATATAATACCAGTGCAGGCATACCGGCAACTGCTCCCCATTCCAACACTTGATTGTGTGGTTTATCTACCCATGGCTCAATAAGTGGGCTTGAGAAAAGCGCTGTATCAAAATATTTTTCAAATGCAATAAAATAGTTTTCTGGACCAAAACCGAACAAGGGTCTATCATGCATTGCTTGCAATGAAACTTTTGCATACGCCAAACGATTACCACCTGTCGTCTCAATAAAATATTTATTTAATGCTGTATTTGTTTGAAATGTTTTTACAATGCCAATTGTAGAGACAACAATCGCCATAAGCATAACCACCACAATGCTATACCGCACCCATTTCTTTCCTTTTACAAATGTCACCCACATTCCTGCTGCAATCAGTCCGACGAGCATACCGAGCACTGCAGCACGAGCCTCACCCAAAAAAAGAGCTGGTTGATGGAGTATCTCTCCGATTGAGACTCTACCTAACCAAATGTTAAAGTTAAATAATGTTGGACTTACGGCAATCACAATACTTGTGATTGCATAGAAAATTCGCTTTGCTTTTGATGAAGTTGTAAACAGTAGATATATGTTAGCCAAAAGTGCAATGATTAAATATCCACCTAAAAATGATGAGTTGCCGAGGGTTGCACCTGAGGTGTCGGCAGCAATTTCGAGTGATTTAATACCCAAACCAGATGTACCTACATAGGTTTGTAGTGCCATTAAAAGTCCCGTACTACCTACAAGGACTAGCAATCTACGGAAATTTTCGATTGATGGAAAAACTGATCGAATAAGGATGAAGAAAAGATACAAGTGGATATAGAAAATAACACCAAGTCCACGCATATAGTATGACCAAAATGAGGTAACAGGACTGGTACCGAAAATTGCCGAAAGAATTATCCACCCCAAAAAACCAATAAAGATCCAATCAATAATTCCAATTTTGTAGCGATAGCGTTCATCCTTGATAATAACACGTAGGTATATCCACAACAGAAATGCAGTAAGTGTGAGCCCTTCAAAGATATATACTTTAATCGCACCAATGCCGACATATGGACCTGGAGTCGTTAAGACAAAAAGTGGTACAAGGAAAATGGTTATTTCAATAATTCGCTTTAAAACTTTTCCTAGTAGATTAATTTTTTTTGCAGAGATTTTCATGGGTCGTAATGACAAATAACTTTACTTACTGACACTATTGTCATTAAATAGTAGCCCCGTATCAGCCAATGCTTGAGCTTGGGCTTCTTTTAATAACGTTTCATTCTTTGTAAGTACTGCTAAATTAATAATAATCTGGTGTGATTCTGGAATTAATCTATCAATTGCCAATCCCTTTTGAAAAGATACCAATGCATTTTCATAATCACCTTCGTAGATATATCTTTGCCCTAGCAACCAATAACCTTGCGGCATTGTTGGAGATATGGCAATAGTTTTATCAGCAGCATTTTGCATTTCAGTAAGCGCATCCGAATCTAATTTATTTAAAATTGCAATTTTTAAACTTGCAATACGCCCAAGCGCAAGTGTCGCCTGCGTGTTTATCGGATGTATAAGGAAACTATCATTAAGCACTTTTGCCATTGCATCAAGATCAGTAATAATAATATCTTTCTGCGGCTCGGCTAATACTACAATCTCATCTATGTGCGCCTGATATAGCTGGCTATACGTATCTACTCGTTCTGCTATAAATATGCCACTACCAAATGGAGATATGGATTCAACTCGAGCATAGGACAGCTGTCTATCTTCGATTGGCATTTGTGATTCAACAAATGCATGCTTGAGCTTGCTCATTTCAGGAATCATAATAACGAGCGTGACTACAACAAGCACAACGCCGCATACAGCACGACTTATAAAATTAATATTTGTAACAGGCTTTGTTTCGATTCCTAGATTTACACTTCTTAAACTACCTTCAGAAGAAATGACCCAGGCCATAACTGCAAATAGTAACAAGTAGCTCGTTGGTGTATCAAATACAAATACATTACTTATAAGTGCAGTAAAAAGAAAACCATTGATGCTTGCAAAAAACCAACGATGCTTAGTCAAGCGGTAAACTCTAAATGATCCCCACGCAATACAGCCAAGCATAAACATATAAGCAATACCCCCAATTATACCTGTCGTCGAGAGCCATTCCATATAAGCGTTGTGGGGTTTATCACTCCACTGCTCTTTATTATATGCTGCAAGCATCATGTCTGGATTGAAATATTTCTCATAGGTATATCGATATGTTTCAGGCCCGCTACCTAGGACAGGATGGTCCTGGATACCTTGAAGCGCAATATCCCAATAGATAAAACGACTACCAGTAGCTTCTTGGATGAATGCTTGATGTATATATGTCTGTGGCAGCACAAGGAGTATAAGAGACACCAGAAATCCAACTATGGTACAAAAAAGAATAATACGTCCTGACCATTTTTTTATCGTACGCTGTGATGTTGACCAGATAATGCCCCACACTATGAGCAAGCCTCCAATAAGCGCAATAACATCGGCACGAGCATTTCCAAGCACGTCAACTACTCGGGTAATGGAGCCATGAAATATCGCAAAATTAACAAGCGTTGGATTAACAAGTATGGTAGCCCCAACAATACCGAACACGATTCGACTCGTCCGGGTCGTTGCCGTGGCAAAAAGATATATAGCAATGAATAATGCTTCAGCAAGATACGTACCAGTAAATGAAGAGTTACCAATAAGTCCGCCGCCTGAACTATTTTCCAAAACTTGACTTGTAATGATTCCAAATCCGCTCGGACCAAGAATAACCGAGAGACTCACAATGACTGCAGCCCCAGTAATTGGATAAAGCAAAAAACGTCTGATCTTTTTTGGATCTTTGAGTGCTACCCCAATTGCAATAGCCCCAAGTGCTACAAGCAGTATAAAAAAAGTACCAGTTCCCCGTTCCGGATGTCCAAGCCATGACAGTACCCTATCTACACTACCAAGCATTGCCACTACCAAAACAATAAGGAATGCAACAATACCCCACGTCATTCTCGTATACAATAGATTCTTGAGCGTTGCCCATGGCACAGCAAACAATACAAGCGCTATCGTACAAGCACTACCGATGGCTATAATAAATGTCTTCGAATTTATATAATTGAACCATATCCCAGAAAATACAACAGTAGATCCAAAAAATAATGTACAGGCAATAATATACGGCAAAACAGGCAAAAGCATACTTGTGCATTTTTGCTGAAAAATTTCTATAGTTTTCATATTGCCTTATAGTAACATATAATTTTGCCTTCCTAAAAACACAAAAACCACCCCCGAGGGGGTGGTTTTTGTTATCTTTAGCAATTGCTTGCTTTGGATGCCTCTCGCTTAGTTAGCGTTTTGGTAGTTCGTAGTGAACGCCGCATTCGTTGGACCAAGGTTGAAGTTGTATAGACCAGTGAATGTACCAGCCGCAGCTATATCAGTTGAATCCCAGTTGATGCTTGAAAGGTAAGCACGGTAGAGACCAGCTGTATTAGTAACACCATCAGTAACACTTACAGTAAGAGTGAAGTTTTCACTTGTACCGCTGTTAATAACGAAGTTACCATTTGATGAGAGTGAAGGACTGTATGGTCCTGTATCCACTACAACACCAGAAACTTGAGCGTTTGATACTGTAACTCCAGACTTATCAACACCAAAGATTACTTTCTCGCCTGATGTACCAGCAAGTGTTGGCATGTAGATTGTACTGCCGAATGCTGTTACCTTGAAAGCGATAGTAAATGTTTGGATGTCATCATTTGCAGATGTACCTGGTGTAAGACTTGCTGTTGCAGAGATTGGATCAACCATGATGCCCTTATCGTAGAATGCTACAGATTCACCTGTTGCAGAACCGATAAGTTTAGTAGCACCAATAGTATTACCAGTTGCATCAGTAATGTCATATCCAGCAACCCCACCAGCAATCGTTGCACTCATGGTTGAACCTGCAACAAATGCAGTTGTACCAGGAAGTGGAAGGATGTCAGCAGAGACGATGAAGTCAGCTGATGAACCATTCGTGATTGTCTGATTAAGATTCTTGAATGTGTACGCTGTTGATGTACCAGTTGCTTGAACAGTTGTTGAGTCAAGAACTACTCCACTTGCGTTTTGAAGGTAGAGAGTACTTGCCATCAAATTCAATGCTACACCTGATGTGATCGTAACTGGGATCTTATCAATTTGTAGATTTGAACCAACTGCCTTGAAGTTAGCCTTCAAGAGCTGTACTTTGTTTGTGTTTGAAGTTGCATCAACGTCTTTAACGTGTGCCTTCATGTCATCTGTTGCGCGTGAAATAGCAACTTCAACACTGTTTGCTGATGCTGCACTTGCAAAGCTAAATGAACATGCACTTGTTGAAGAACAGTTCGTAGGATTGTAGGTTAGTGAAGCGCCTGTTCCATCCGTAAAGCGGATGTTAGAAACGATCACTCTCCATGTGTTTCCACCAGAAACTGTGTTTGCACTATCGATTACTGGAAGTGCTGAAACGCCGACGTAGAAGTTTGACTTCTGGCCTGCAAGAATCTTAGCACCACTAAGAGTTATTGTCTTAGAGTAAACGTAGTTTGTGTACGCAGAGTTAGTGTCTTGACTGAATTCAGACGCAAGCGCTGAACCAACCTTTGTGCCTTCTTCCCAGAATGAAACATTTGAGAAGTATTTATCCATCTTTGTGTCTGTACCAGTACCACTAGTCATCACGAATTGAAGACTAAGTGAGGTAAGAGTCACATCAGAGCCACCAGAAGCAGCCTTAAGCTGGATACCAGCAACTTGATGATCAGCATCACCTACGCCGACAAGTTCACTAGCGTAACCGCCAATCAACGTATCGCTTTCGATGCTACCAACACCAGTTGGATTGCTTACAACACTACCGCTACATGATGCACCGGTTGTAACGCTGTAAAGCTGTCCAGGCATTGTACAGCCAGGAACACTTGATACACCGCCTGTACATGGAGCTCCAGTAGTTGAACTATAGAGAGCACCAGCCATACAGCCAGGAACACTTGATGGTGTACCACCCAAAGTATTGATTGATGAAGCAGTCATAGGACCAACAACACCATCAGCACTTAGAGCGTGAGCACCTTGATACCAAACAACAGCTGCTTTGGTCATAGGACCAAAAGCACCATCAACAGTAAGTGCTGGAGCATAACCAGCAACATTGAGTGCTGCTTGAAGATCCATCACTTCTTGTCCACTTGAACCTACAACGAGGTTCGGAGGAACACTAACTTCTGCGCGAGCTACGTTTACAACTATGAAAGCTGCAAGAACGAAAGCTGTTGCAAAAGCGAATTTTGTAAATTTTTGCATAATTTTTATCGTTTATAATTGCCGCATCACATTTCTCTTTATCAGAAATGTCGCTAGCTTTTGATGCACATTACTAATGTTTTAGTTTCGACAAAACTAGGTGTGCATATCACTCGTAATAATCCTCGAAAAGAATTATCCGAGAAGTATTCAGGCACTTAATTAAGGTGTCTGAATCGTGATCTCCCCATTGGATAAGTGGGAGTATCGTGCTGCCTTGTCGACAGGGCATACTAAATGAGCCGACAAGAAAATAAAAGGCCGAAATAGGAAAAACCTATCTCGCATATTTTATTTTCAAAGATCGTCCCATCTAGATTAAGCGCATATATCGTAGCCTATCCGCTCTAATAAATGCGCTTGTGCAGTATAGCATAATTAAAAAAATATGCTATGTGCATGCACGTATTATATGGCTTGCAATAACTATCGCAAATTATAATGTGGATAACCTCTCTACTAAGCATTTATGCTTAGTTTTATGAAAAAGAATATCCTCGTGCAGTAATTGCAATACAAAGCAATTACACAATATATGACGATATATAAACAATATTCTTACAATGTAACTTTACTTCAAAGAGTATTTTGACCAACGTTTTTCACCTATTTTCTTAAGGACACCTTCTTTAACAAGAGACATCAATTCACGTTGCAATGTCTTTTCGCTACAATTTTTTATAACTTGTGCAATGTCCTTTATCATAATTTCTGGCTTGTCTTTTAGAAGAGCAAAAATATTGTTACGCCTATCATTTTTCAAAGCTAATTCGATTTTTTTTGATTGGCCTTTTAATTGCTCTTTTTCAATAAGACCTTGTGATTTTTGCTGAGGGTTTATTTGATGTCCTTTATTAAAGGACAGATACTTTTTCAATAACTCTTCATGTCCTTTATCATTTTGTAGACTTACTGTAGGTGAAGAAGCATTAGATTTTTGGTCTTGCAAGCTATCGGAATGCATAGCATCCCATTGCAACATATCAGCCGGAACTGTAAATTTTTCAAGCGACTGGGAACGAAACAGTGTTGTTGTGTATTTTCCTTCCCTATTTTCTCTAGTTAAAGCATCAAAAGAAGTTGATAATAACGTAAGCTCTTTCATTAAAATACTGCCATTCATTTCCCCAATACTACCAACGGTATGGCCTAATTCTATTAACCCAAGTAGGTGGCAAAGATCATTTTCAATTTCTTCAAGGACTATGCTTGTTTTTACGCCCGTTAACATGTCAATGCTTGATACTTTTTTTAATAGATTTAGACACTCTGTCCTTAATGAATGCTTTAAGTAATCA
Source organism: Candidatus Nomurabacteria bacterium (assembly GCA_016699085.1). Classification (NCBI taxonomy): domain Bacteria; phylum Candidatus Nomuraibacteriota; species Candidatus Nomurabacteria bacterium. The sequence continues at coordinate 174,021 of CP064958.1, forward strand.
GTGTCATTTATGCACTCAGTAACCATATATAGTGCCGTAGATATTTTTAATGTCCTTTTAAACAAAGAATTACTCGTAGATTTATTGTGAAATAAACCAATTTTCATATTAGAATTTTCTTGGTGTCCATTAAAGACTTTACCATCAGTTGTACTCTCTTTTTTGTGTTCCATGTCTTTTATAAGATTAACTGTCCATTACTATGAAAAATCAAGATTTCGTATGTCCATTATATCAAAGACATTGGTCTTGTAAAGCTACAGTAATTAACCGTATATTAACAAGGGGTAAAAATCTATACCGTATGGTAAAATAATGCTTACATGGCAAAAAAAAATACTAAGAAAGAGACAAGCACAAAGAAAACCAAAGATGACACAAGAGGTACTACTTCTACTGCACTCAAGCAAGAAACAAGATATGGTGTCTATGCGATTATTGCTTTTGCGGGAGCTGTTTTCTTTTTACTATCACTTTTCCACATAGCTGGCGTAGCAGGAAATTTTATCTATACAATACTATTTTTACTTTTAGGAGTCGGGTACTACCTATTGCCTATTGTGTGTGCAATCTTAGGATTTTCTTTTTTGCAAACTAACAGACCTAATATTGCACTTACCCATACGATTGGTGTTACACTTTTTTTTATTTCACTGCTTGGAATGATCCACGTGTTAAGCAGTAACCCAGAAGCTGGTGGCTATATTGGTAACATAGTCTCCTGGCCTTTTCTAAAACTTTTTGATACGTATGTAAGCATCCTGTTTTTGAGTGCAGTTTTAATTATTTCACTATTTGTACTTTTTGATACTCGCCCAAATATTGCACACCTAAGAGACAAATTTCGATCATTTCGAAATACTGACGAAGATGAGGAAAATATTGTTAGCTACGGCACAGAGGCACCAGTCGCTATAGTTCCAGAAGTAATCAAACCAGAAGAAATCACTGGAAGTGCCCCAGAAGTCATACCCCAACGAGAAGAAGAATTAAATCTAGGAGAAAAACTAACGAAACCAAGGACTGACCTTACCTATGTACCACCACCGCTTTCATTACTTGAGAAAGATCAGGGCAAACCAAATGTTGGCGACATTAAAGCAAATGCAAATATTATTCAAAGAACACTGGCGAACTTTGGCATCATTGTTGAAATGGATGAAATTACGATAGGACCAACAGTTACTCGCTACGCGCTCAAACCAGCCCAAGGTGTTAAACTTTCACGAATTGCTGGATTACAAAACGATTTAGCGCTGGCACTAGCAGCTCATCCGATCCGTATGGAACTCCCTATTCCTGGTAAGTCACTCGTCGGTATTGAGATTCCAAATAAAACAAAAGCAACTATTAGTCTTGGCTCATTGCTCGGAGATACACAATTCACCAATGCACAAAAGCCTCTCTTTATTGCACTTGGACGAAATGTTGCTGGACGTGCTATGTATATCAATCTTGCCAAAGCACCACATGCACTTATCGCCGGCACAACAGGCTCAGGTAAATCTGTTACTATTCATGCACTCATCAACTCACTGCTCTATCGCAACAGCCCTGAAGATTTAAAATTTATCATGGTTGACCCAAAACGTGTTGAGCTCACTCTGTACAATAAAATTCCCCATCTCTTGACGCCAGTCATCACCGAAGCCAAGAAATGCATCCTTGCGCTTAAGTGGGCCGCAAAAGAAATGGATAGGCGCTATGACATATTACAAAGCCACTCTGTACGCGATATTGAGTCATACCATGCCAATATTTATAGTAAAAAAAGCGCCGGAGGTACTGAAGATCGTATGCCATATATTGTTGTCATAATCGATGAGCTGGCAGATATTATGCAGTCATACCCCCGAGAGCTCGAGGCTGCGATCGTCCGTCTCGCACAGATGTCACGCGCTGTCGGTATCCACTTAGTTCTCTCGACCCAGCGTCCTGAAGTCAATATTATTACGGGACTTATCAAGGCTAACGTACCGACACGTATCGCTCTTCGAGTGCCTACACAAATCGATTCGCGCACGATATTAGATAGCGGTGGCGCAGAAAAACTCTTAGGTGCTGGTGACATGCTCTTCTCCGGCGGTGAAGGACAGCCGGAACGTCTACAATCAGCATTTATTTCAGAAAACGAAGTGAAAAAAATCGTAAAGTATTTAAGCGACGCATACAAAGATGAAGTCACCGAAGATATTGCACTTTCTGGACCTATCGCTGAAAGCAATAGTATATTCTCAGCAACATTAGATGACGAAGCTAACGAAGAAGATGAACTCTATGAGGAAGCACGACAGATTGTTATTGAATCAGGCAAAGCATCAACATCGTATCTTCAACGGAAATTAGGCGTCGGCTATTCGCGAGCAGCCAAACTGATCGACATGCTTGAGGAGCACAGTGTTGTCGGAGCTGCAAATGGTGCTAAACCGCGAGAAGTATTAGAGAAAAATGTAACGGTGGAGAAACAAGAATACGTATGAGAATGAATATGAAGCAAAAAATTAGTTGGGGCGCTGGAGCGCTTTTTGGCATTATCATTCTCTCATATGCTGTATGGCAATTTCACGACATTATCTTTGGTATCCATCTTAAGATACATGGGGTTACAGATGGAGCAGTATATGACGGCAATAGACTTACCATAAGTGGAACTGCGACAAAAGCAAGAGAAGTTACGTTAAATGGTAGAGGACTCGGTATTAGTAAAGATGGCTCATTTGCAGATGAATTGCTGCTTACCTCTGGGTATTCTATAATTACTATTAAGGTAACTGACCGGTTCAAAAAAGAAGAAGTACGATCCTACCGTGTATTTTATAAACCTCAACCTGTCTCGTTTACTAGCTAATAAATAAATTATATGGCATTTAAAAAAACAGCTCCAAAAGCGTTAAAAGAAATAGGCGCAGAAATCGACGACACAATAAAATCAATCCAAACAAAATTTGGTGAAGGTGCCATTATGAAACTTGGTGATGCACCTAAGGTGGACATCAGCGTAATCCCAACAGGTTCGATCGGACTCGATATGGCACTCGGTATCGGCGGTGTCCCCCGTGGCCGAATCATAGAAATATTTGGACCTGAATCTTCCGGCAAGACAACCCTTGCTCTTCATATTGTTGCAGAAGCCCAAAAGAAAGGCGGTGTCTGCGCGTATATCGACGCAGAACATGCCATGGATCCAAGCTATGCTAAAAATCTTGGCGTTAATATTAATGATCTCCTTATCTCACAACCAGACACGGGTGAACAAGGATTAGAAATCACAGAATCTCTCGTGAGATCAGGAAAAATTGATGTCATTGTTATCGACTCAGTGGCAGCTCTCACGCCAAAAGATGAAATCGAAGGCGATATGGGTCAACAGCATGTGGGAAAACAAGCACGACTAATGTCACAAGCACTTCGAAAACTTACTGCTATTGTTGCCAGGTCAAAAACACTCGTTATTTTTATCAATCAAATCCGTATGCAAATCGGTGTGATGTTCGGCAATCCTGAAACAACTCCAGGCGGCAAAGCCCTCAAATTCTATACCTCAGTTCGTCTCGACATTCGCCGTATTGCACAAATCAAGAAAGGCGAAGAGGTCGTCGGTGGCCGTACACGAGTCAAAGTCGTTAAGAACAAAGTCGCTGCCCCATTTAAACAAACTGAGTTCGATATCATTTACGGAGAAGGTATTTCTCGCGAAGGCGAAATTATGGCTCTCGGAGAGAAGCTCGGCATCATAACCAAGTCTTCTGGTGGCTCATATGAATATAAACCAAAGGAAGGCGAAAATGTTAAACTCGGCCGCGGCTACGATGCAACAAGAACATTTCTCAAGGAAAACAGTAAACTTACGAATGAAATCTTGAAGCAAGTGAAGGCTCGCTTTGGTGAAATTCAAATCTCAAGTGCAGGCGAATAATTTCTACAGTGACTTGTAATGAATGAAAATGCACAACCAAAAAAAGAAGTTCGCTCCTCTTATGCTCGTAATCGTGCAGATACTGCACATATTCCTTATGAGAAAATAATAAGACCAAGCGAGCAATTCCCAAGTACTCACGAATATGACGATTCTTCACGCAAAGGACGAATTACAAAAAGTATTGATAGTGAGAGCGAAGAAGAGGAGGAAATAAAGAAGCCTATTCCCCGCAATACATACACAGAATTAGAAAATATTGCTGATTCTAATGACTGGGAAGCATTTGGAGAAACAGATACGGAGCCAGATACTGCAGACAAAGATGAGGAGCAAATTGAAGACAAAAAATTTTTGGATGCCCAAGAAATACATAAACAAAAGCTGAATGATGCTTTCTATACACTCATACAAAAATATGATGAATACGATGGCTGGCAATGGGATGAGGAAGATACAGAAAAAGCATTAGAGGATACAGGACTCAAAGACAAGGTTACTGATGGAGAATCAAAAGCAGAAATGATTACAACGCAATTAATCAGTGGGGATTTCCAAGGTATGCGAAAAACCATACTAACAGAAATTAAAAAATTTGCACAAGATAAAACAAAACCTTTAAAATTTGTACGCAGAGAAATAAGAAAAGAAAAAAACAAGCGATCATTTAAGAGAAAGCCTAAAAGTAAAGAGGTTGAACGAAGAAAGATTGTCTAAGATTCATACAGATTTCTCAATCAATATATAGCTTGCAAAATAAGGCTTCCTGGGCTAAAATCTCCCTGTTACTAAAAACTAACCACTATCTATGGCATTACTTGAATACAACGACCCCGGTACGCAACTTGTTCATCGAATGCATTCACAAGTTCATACGGGGCGAGATATGGTTATATAGACAGTATCTTTATTTATTCACTAATCAAAGGCAACCTATGGCACTTTTGGAATACAACGAAATACGCGAGCGCAAGATCATCATCTACAATAATGAGCCGTGTGAAGTCCTGGAATCCCATGTCGCACGCACTCAACAGCGCAAACCCCAAAACCAAGTCAAACTTAAAAGCTTAGTAAATGGCCGAACCTTTACTGAAACATTCAGAAGTGCTGATACTGCCGATGAAGCCGAACTTGAAAAGCGTGACGTTAAATTTCTCTACATGAACCGCGGTGAGTTTTGGTTCGCAGATCCATCGGATCCAAAGAATCGCTTCATGCTCGATGAGAAATTGATCGCCGAATCAGCAAAGTTTCTCAAGCCAAATGAAAATGTTACTGCACTCGTTTGGGACAATGATGGTGACGAGGTGATCATCCGTGTTGCGCTTCCTATCAAGATGACTTTTACCGTCAAAGACGCTCCCCCGTCAATCAAAGGCAATACTGCCCAAGGTGGCACCAAACTCGTCACACTTGAAAACGGCACCATGATCGACGTTCCCCTTTTTGTTAGTGCCGGGGATAAAATTATCGTCAATACTGACAGCGGTGAATACGTTGAACGCGGGTAAGTAAATTAAACATAAGAAAACCGTTTCGATATATCGAAACGGTTTTTGATTTACATTTGATTATGAAGAGAAAACTGCTTGTCCCAAAGAGATCGATATATGCCACCCTTTTCAAGTAACTGATCATGTGTACCACGTTCAAAAACAGATCCATCTTTAAGCACAATAATCTCATCAAGTTTTGCAATAGTCGTCAAACGATGAGCTATTACAATCATGGTTTTACCTTTCATATCACGCAAGATTGCCTGAATTGAGCTTTCTGTCTCAGCATCAAGTGCTGATGTTGGCTCATCAAGAATCACAATTGGCGCGTTTTTGAGAAATGCTGCAGCAATTGCAAGACATTGTCGTTGCCCACCAGAAAGTATAATACCTCGTTCTCCAACTTTGGTTTCATACCCATGTTCTAAAGAATCCATAATGAAATCATGGCATGAAGCTTTTTTTGCTGCTTCGATCACATCCTCTTTAGTTGCATGCGAATCACCTAGACGAATAATATCCATGACTGACCAGAATGGAAATTGTGGATCTTGCGGTACGAAACTTATCGCTTTGCGTAGTGTTTTTCTTGAAAAAGACTGAATATTCACCCCTCCGATAAAAATGCCTCCTGTTTTTTGTTCAAGATTAAATTGTTTTAATAATAATCTTGTAAGTGTCGTTTTACCAGCACCCCGAACTCCAACAATGCCATAACGTTTACCTGCTTCAAAATCCATCGAAAAATTTTGTAAAACAATTTTGTCTTTCTTTGGATACGAAAAGGTTACATCTGAAAATGCTATGTCGGTTGTGACTATCTGCTCATTACCACTTTCTATATCTTCTTCATCTTCCTCATCGAGAATCATTGCCATTTCGTGCGCATCAGCAATAAAGTGCCTAATACGCGTGACACTTTTGCCAAAGTTCCACATATACATTGCAACGTTTCCAATATACGACTGAATCATCACAACAGTACCAATACTTATTTCCTTTGCTAGTGATTTTTGTATCACCATATACATTACGACTGATTCTAAAATAAGAATTAGTGATGCCTGGATAGAAGACTGCGTGTTATCACGTAACCATGCTCGTAACCGATGACCATATTCATCACTTGTCGTCTGAGTGAACGAATTATATTCGCGTTCCTCACGTGCATACGTATGAATCGTGTGAATACTGCCAAGAATGTCACTCATGTGGCCAGTAGTAAACGAATCTGCATTTGATGAACGTAAATCATACGGTGTACGGAGGTGGCCTAAATACCATGCACTGATTCCATAGATAACTACCCAAATGCTCAATATTACGCCAATTATTGGCAATGTCATAAAGATTACAATGAATACACCAACAAGCATTATCCCCACACGGTATATAGTAAAAACAAACTCGTCATAGACATTCTCTGATGTGCCTGCAAATCGTTTAACTTTTGCTACTAATGAACCCGAGAATGAATTGAAGAAGAAATTTGTATTCCGCCATATCAAATGCTGCAATGCGTAATCCTTGAGGTACTTAATAATTTTTGTCTGAGATTTGACGACAGTGTAATCACCTATCCGACCAGAAACCCATCCAACGAGACTCAGAACTACTATTAAACCAAATAACCAGACCGATGCTTTTGCATCATTTGTTGTTAACATATCGAAGATACTTTTCCATATTGCTGGTTTATATACCGTGTCAATAAAAGTACCAACGCCATAACATACAAATGTAATAATGATCAACTTTCGTTGTGCATGAAATGCATGCTTCCAATGGCGCCAAACAGGAGCAAAGAGTTTTTTCTTTTCCATTATTTTTATTTTTTTAATGAACTGATTATTTAGATTAAGAACAACACACCTCGCGCAAGGCGAGATGTTTCAAATGTTCAAGCTAGAGGCTTAAACCCTTATAACATCCTGCCTTGCGGGCAGTAGAAGTGAAGTAAAGACAGATACGTTGGATCGAGATCCGCATGGAATAGACGCCCACATATATGTGCGCTTCGTGTTCGTATTCATTTGTGTATCTGTTTTATTCATAACAAAATCATAGTATCACGTTTTATGTAATAGTCAATAACACCTGTGGAAAACAAAAAACTCCTTTGCTAGGAGTTTTTTGTTGATTGTTATACGAGAACCAAAGCAGAAGTAATTTTTCATTGTCTGGCCTGCATAGCAAGGAGAACCGAGGACCATGAAAATTATTTCTGCTCTGGTATTTACTATTTGGATAAAAAAGTTTTATTTTGCTATATACGGTAGCAAACCCATAAATCGTGCTCGTTTGATTGCCATAGCAAGTGAACGCTGGTTCTTGGCTGTCATACCAGTTTTCTTGGCAGAGAGCATGCGAGCATTTGGATTCAAGAATTTCTTGAGGACTTCTATATCTTTATAATCAATATGCTTGATATTGTTTGCTGAAAAATAATCTTGTTTCATGTTTTAATATATCTGGTTAATTTCCTAATGTTAGAATGGTATATCTTCGGCATTGATGTCGTCAGCTGGATATTCAATCGTATCGACGTCACTTTCGTCTTTAGCTGGTTTGTCATTTCGCGGCGTATCACTTGCACCTCCGGGCGCACCTGAAGCTCTCGGACCAAACTGAAAGTTTTCAACGACGATTTCTGTGCGATACTTTTTCTCGCCGTCTTTTTCCCAACTCCTTGTTTGCAATCGCCCATCAATATAGAGACTGCTTCCCTTTTTACAATACTGAGCTATGAGCTCCGCTGGCTTGGCAAATGCGACTGCATTGTGAAATTCTGTTGCTTCTTGCTTGGCACCATTTTGATCCTTCCACGAACGATTTGTTGCCAAACTAAAACTAGTGACTTTGACACCTGATGGGAGTGACTTGAGTTCAGGATCTCGGGTGAGATTCCCGATTATCATTACTTTATTGAGATACATGGCTGTTGTATAAGGAGCGGAGCGACTATATACATCGCCACCCCGTACCAAATTTTTGATTACTTATAAATTTTCGACATAAAGAAAAGTATTACATTCTTTCCACTAGATTCATCATAGAACAAAATTTGGTTCTGGGGTAGTGGTTACTAAACAGTAAGAATAAGACTACTCTTTTACCATTGCTTCAATCTGTGCATCAACTTCTTCTTTGTTTAGCTCTACCTTTGGTTCATCCTCACTGCCACTTCGCTTTTTACCTATATCGCGATTTACAGGACGCTTTGAGACGAGAGTGTTCTCACGGACGGTCTTGATCAAGAGGTAACGAATAATCTCTTCATTTCGCATAAGGATTGCATTTAATTCTGCAATCTTTTCTGGCTCGAGTTCAAACTTAATCCAGCCAAAGTACGCACTGGTAAACTTTTCTTTCTTGTTGGTAATGACTCGCTCCATACGATACGCGAGCTCTATGTATCGTGCGAAATCTTCAGAGATAAAGACACCACCACGATCATTCACGAGATCTTTGAGACCTGTTATTTTACCTGCGATTTGCTCTTCAGGTATAGTTGGCACGAAAAGGTATGAGAGTTCATAGACCTTTTTACCTTCACCTGCCTGTACGACTTTTTGTTCTGTTTCTTCCATAAATAAAACGCGCATATGCGCGGTCCAATAGTAATAAAGCCTTCTTGTCATGGACCGAAGCGATATAGCGTCAGAGCCATATCGAACAAGAAGTAGCTACATATTACCAAATTATGCCTCTATGTCAAACTGTTTCTTAATGTTTGAAATTAGTGCAGTGCGAACCAGTTCTACATCCATTTCTTTTAATTCTGCTATTTTCTTGTATACCTCCTCTACCATCCAAGGCTCGCATTCTTTGCCGCGGTATGGCACCGGCGCAGCAAACGGCGCATCAGTTTCGCACATGATTGATTCGAGCGGTAGAAACTTGATTAACTCGTCATAATCTCGAGAAAACGTGATCGGCCCATCGAAAGACATAGTAAATCCAAGATCAATGATTTTCTTTGCAATCTCAATATTGCCGACAAAGAAATGAAAATTAGCCTTGATACCTCTAAAATCTTTCAATATTTCTAAGACATCTACATAGGCATCTTGGCTACCTTTTGATGGTCTCGCATGTATCATGAGTGGTTTACTTGTCTCAATCGCAAGTTCGATATGCTGTTTAAATAGCGCTTTCTGTTTTTCTTTTATACTATTCACTATTTCCTGCTCACTATTTACTAGTCTAAAGTAATCAAGTCCACATTCACCGATCGCAACCACAGATGATTGCTTAGCAAGTTCTCTATATGCACCTATATCAAAAACCTCTTTGTCGTTATCTGTTGGATGAAGACCTACTGTTGCACCCAGGACTACATCTGGATAAGCAAGCGTAAGTTCGATAGTACGCTTTGATGTTTCTTTATCAACACCGATAACAATAGTCCCGACACCTTTTTCACGCATACGAGCAATAACCTCTTCCCTTTTTTCCCATAGTGGCGAGAGATTAAGGTGGGAGTGAATATCGATGTATTTAATTTCCATGTACCTACTATACTAATTTTTTGTAAAAGAAAAACCCCAATATGTGGGGTTTATATTTATCATACGACTTTTGCTCTTTGAGACTTTATAGAGAAGAGCGACTTGATTCCATATAGCGCAAGACCGAAGGCGCTTGCATATATTGGAATCACAATAAGAACCTTTAGGTCTTCAGTAAAACCCGCAATACATATTACAAAACATGCGATTTGAATAAACAGCATCATAATTATTCTTGGTTTTCCTTTATGAATTATGGCTATCTTTCCTAAAATAAAGCGATAACGTATGAGCATATTACCAATACTTACAAGTACCGATATACTCACTAGTGTCATTCCAAGAAGACTTTTGGGAACACTTTCTGTAACATAACTTTGTACAGTAAAAAATGTACTTCGGCCTATGATGTAGAATATTAACACCCCAATAATCAATATAGTTGAGAAAGTTACAATAGAATTGTATATACCTTTAATTCTTTCCGGCTCATAACGTGCAAACACAAAAATGATAAGCAAGATAATTATACAGACCAATTGACCAGAAACTCCAAACGCAGGGAAAAATGTTTTTGAATAAGGTACATCTTTTGCAATAACCAGTGTTTTAGAATTTTGATCATACGTAACCGTATTGGCATGTTTTGTTCTTTCATACATGAGCCAAGGTGCTTTTTTGTTTTCCTGTGTACGATACAAATATTCGTACGCATACGGTATACCAGGCTGCTTGTATGCAGCAAGATAGAAGGAATTTTCAATCGATGCATCTGGATTTGGAATGACATCTGCTTCATTAACGAATGAGCGATGAACAAAGCATTTCTTCTCCAATGAATCACAAGTTAGGCTATCCAATTTTACTTGGGTTATAAAAGCCAATTTTTTGCCAAAATTTTCAACCTCAATACTGCTTGTATTAGAAGTTCGTAGTGTTTCCTGGCTAAATCCAGTTAAAGTAGCAACAGCCAAAATGACAAGGAGCAAGAAATTTTTCATCTGAGTTAAGTTTTATTTGATTTTACAATATCATATATTTATATAAAGTCAATTAAAAAAGAAAAAGCTCAATATGAGCTTTTATAATTTCTTTTGATGCATATACCCATACTGCAGTCGTCTTACATTGTGTCTGCTGAGATGCATATTCGTTTGTACGCTGCAATTTTTAGGATGTACCCTTCTGTGCCTTGCTTGATACAAGATAACTTTTTCAGGAGTAAAAAACTCTTGTATCTTTATTTGCATAATCGGCAATTCCCTTTTAGCAACTTCCTGGTGATTAATATCTTTGCATTCAAGCACAATAATTTGTGCTGTTTCCAGTTGAGCATATACAAGTTCATATGACGTGTGACCTATTACACCAAAATCAACATGGGCAATAATTCCTACTTCTTTCATTAAAAGATTTTTTTATATTATACATATTTTTTTTAAAAAAGCAATATCAGTATAAAAGAAAGCTTGGATTGGTGCAATTTATGTAGTACATTGTTATAAAAATAACCCATGAAATTTGAATACAAAGGTTCTTTATACACACTTATTATTACTGAATGCAAAGAGCAACTCAATCAAAAGTGCAGTAAAGAAATCATCATCCGAAAAAAGGATTCCGGGTTTAGATTTGATACATTTATGCTTCATCAAGTCATGAATACAGTAGTTTCCCTACTCTATCCACACACATTTCAAGAACCTGGAACCGAAACAGTAGTTAGTTTGTCTTTACTTAACAAACCTGTCATTGAAAAGAATCCAGTGACCAACAAAGAAATTCATCGTGAACTTGTTGGCATAAATGATGTAATCTACGGTTACATCAAAGACTCTCATTGCATCTGTTCAGGTGATACCAACAATTTTCAGAGCTTTGATATACGTATTGAATTTTTTGTCAGAGGCGGCAAAATTGCAGCAGGCAGAATGCAAGTCTACCGATCAAATGATAAATTTGTTCCCTACTTCAATAAAAAGTAAAGCGCTCTATAAAATAGAGCGCTTTAAATTTTACTAATTTAAAATAGTTACTCTTTCCTCAAGAAAAGCGGCTCTGGCATGGCAAATGCTTTGATTGTTTCCTTAATTTTTTTACTTGTCTCAGGCATCATTGGATGTAGCATTTCCGCTATAGCATACAGTCGAAGTACTAAATCTTTTATAATTTCAATTGCAGCATCTTTATCAGTTTTTACTAATTTAAATGGCTCTTTGCTTTGAATGATCTGGTCAAGCTCACTGACATGCCGGAATGTTATATCCATTGCTTCTTTAATATCAAATCGCTCCATAGCATGTATCCAATTTTCTGGCATAAATTCCTTAGGAATTGCAGGTGTTTTCTCGAGGTGTGTCGTTGCCATTTTCATAATACGACTCGTGAGATTGCCTATACCATTTGCAAGTTTAGCATTGTAGGCATCGCGAAATCGCTCAATCGTAAACGGACTATCCTCAAACGAACTTACTTCTGACAACAAGAAAAATCTAAGCGCTTCCGTACCATACTCTTCTGCAATAGTTTTCGGATCAACAACATTACCGAGAGACTTGGACATTTTTACTCCACCTTCTGCCGTGATAAAACCATTCACTACTATCTGGTCGGAATTCGGTAGCTCTGCGGCCATAAGCATGGCTTGCCACATGACAGATTGGAATCGTGTATTATCTTTACCGCAGTATTGGGTTGGTGTGCCATCTACCCAATATTTGGTAAATGTTTCAGTGTCATTGGGCCAACCAACCGTCGCAATATAATTGACCAGTGCATCAAACCAAACATACATGACTTGTTCTGGATCGCCCGGTACTGGTATCCCCCACTCCATCTTTGATTTGAGGCGTGAAATAGAGAAATCGCGAAGCCCTCCTTTTATAAATGCTTTCATTTCATTGAAACGAAATTCCGGAATAACAAAATTTGGCTTTTTTTCATAGAACGCTAGGAGTTTGTCACCAAATGCTGAAAACTTAAAGAAATAATTCTCTTCATTAATAAGCTCAAGCTCGAGATGCGGATGTATTGGACACTTACCTTCTACTAATTCAGAATCTGTCTTTTCTTCTTCACAGCCGACACAGTATTTTGTCTCGTAGCTTTTTTTATATATATAGCCATTATCCTTGACTCGCTTCCAAAATTCCTCGGCAGCTATAACATGTTTTGGTTCAGTTGTACGGATAAAATGCACCGATTCAGTAAGGCCAAGTACTTTGACCGATGCATAAAATTTCTCAACATTGTCATCGACGAATGCTTGGACTGCTTTGCCTTCCGCCTCTGCTTTTTTAAATATTTTTGACCCATGCTCATCAGTACCCGAATTGAAAAAGACATCATGCCCCATGAGCATTTTGTACCGAGCAATTGCATCTGCGCGGATAAATTCAAGCGCATGGCCCATATGGAGCTCCGCATTTACATACGGTAGCGTTGTCGTGATATAAAATGGCTTACTCATGATAAATATAGGAAATTCTTAAGTAGGAATAGTAAATAGTATCACATCTCGCCCCGTAGCGAGCCGAGCGCGCACCTAGTGCGAGGCTCTGGTTCGGGGTAGTGATATAGAAAGGCTTTAACATATTAAATTCCTGCTTTACGTTTCTCTATATCATTGAAGTATTCAAGCAAACATACAGCCACAGGTACAGCTAAAATAATTCCCCAAAATCCTGCAAGTTTGGCACCGATCAAAAGCGAGATAATAACAACAAGCGGCGAGACGCCAGTCACCTTTTTTACAATGAGCGGTGAGAGCAAGTAGCCTTCGAATTGTTGGACAATCACATAGAAAAGCATCACCACAAAAGCAACTGATACTCCTCCGTCCAAATACGCAAAGACTATACCAGGTACCGCTGCGAGCACTACTCCAAATGGGATAAGCTCAAATATTGCAGCAACGATGCCTAGGAGAAATGCATACTTGACCCCAATAAGTGCAAGTCCGAGGTACACCAACACACCTACGATCAAACCGAGCAATAGCTGCCCTTGGACCCACAGGCCAATTTTGCGCTCAGTGCGCTGCCAGAGATCTATGACATATGCTTCGTGTTTGTCTGGAATAATAATCCGTAGAAAATTTTCTACCCCACGCTCTTGGATCGATAAGTAAAATGAGACGACGACAAGTATGATCAGATTTAAAAGACCACCAAAAAGCGCAGAGGCAGTATTCACAAATCCTCCCGCAAGGCCACCAACAAATAACTGCGCTCGAGTGATCAAATCATCAAGAGATAGATTTTGTGATATACCGGTCACAACCGCTTTGGCATCACTAACAGTTGTTGTGTCCAGATTGTTTAAGATACTCCCGCTCGGTATGTGTTTGGAAATAAGCACAATAAAATTCGATACTTCTGCAGAAAATATCGGCAAAAATGCATAGAACAAGCCTATAAAAACTAGGAAGGTCACTAGGTAGAGCAAGATCACCGCAAACATTCTTTGAATGCCGTATTTTTTAAGCTTGCGAACCCCCGATTCTACAAATGAGGCGACAACAATCGAGGTCAGAAGCACCAAGACGATATCTTTGATATAGAAAAGCATCAAAACAAACAGGACAAAGACCACTGTCTGTAAAATAGTTTTTTGGCTGATATGTATGGTCATTTCTGATTTTCCATTTCCTTCTTGCATAGTCGTATCATACCGCTAAAGTTAGTATCCAACAACTTAGAAGCGAAGTTCTTGCTTATACGGAGAAGAGTCCGTATACGGACCAACAATAGCCAGATTAAGATGCGAAGAACTAAAGATATTTGTGGCTACTTTTTGTATGTCGCGTACCGTAACTTTTGCGAACTTTTTAGCAACCATATCAGCGCTTAAAAGCGGACGATGCATAACTTCTTGCCCGCCATACCACTGCGCAATCGCATCTGATGTTTCGAGCCCAAGCTTGATCGTGCCGATCAGATAGTCTTTCACTTTTTTAAGTTCTACATGAGCTACTGGTTCGGATTGTAATTTTCTACACTCTGCCAATACTACTTGCATAACTTCTACAACACGATTTTTATCAATGCCTGCAGCTATTTCAAAAAATCCATGGTCGCTATGAGTTTCATTATTTGCTCGCACGTAATAAGCGACTCCCATATCTTCTCTAAGCTTCTGGAAAAGCCGAGAGCTCATACTACCTCCCAAGAGTGTCGAGAGAATGACGAGTGTTGGTATATCTTTATGAGCAATCGGATATGTCCGAACCCCGAGAACAACATGTGCTTGGTCAGTTTTTTTGTATTTAATTGCTAGCGATGGCTTTGTTTGACTGTCAGATACTTTCTTCTTGCCTGTTTTCTTACCTCCAGGTATCGTCTTAAATTGTGATTTGATTTGATTAAGCGCTTCCACATGTGAAATATTCCCTGCCACGACGATCGTTGTAGCAGATGCAACATAGTGAGCATCTTTGTAATTAATAAAATCTTCCCTCTTGAAACTTTTAACATTTTCTTTGGTACCAGCCACACTCCAACCTGCCGGCTGATCACCATAAAGGAGGCTCGTAAATACTTGCTGCACATCACGCGCTGGCATGTCTTCGTACATATTGATTTCTTCGACGATAACACCTTTCTCTTTCTCAATTTCTTTTTCTGGGAACGTCGAATTTTGGTAAATATCTGAAACGACATCGAGCAATTTTGGGAAATACCGCGCTTCGCCTTTGGCATAGTACCCCGTGTACTCTTCTGTTGTAAATGCATTATAGTCAGCACCAAGTCCATCGAGCTCATGTGCAATATGGAGTGCTGTCGGGCGCTTCACAGTCCCCTTGAAACACATATGCTCCAAGAAATGTGAGATACCGTTTAATTTCTTAGTTTCGTATTTCGACCCTGCCTCAACAAGGACCAATACCGTGACGGTTGGATTGTCTTTCATGGGTACAGTTATAATCCGCATACCGTTTTTTAAAACTGTTCGTTTGTGTTTCATGGTGAAAATTACTATTGCCTAAATGATTGTATACACTGACTCAGTTCCAATGTCTGTGTCCAACCACAAACACCAGTAATCTGTCGTTCGCAACGAGAATTTGTACTGTTATAACATTGATATTCAGGTAATGCTTCACATGTTGAAAATCCACCACCCATCTCTGGATCATAACAAGTAATGCCATTACATCCCCCGAGGACACAACCACCATGATTATCAGCAGGAAATGGAAGATTGTTTTTTAGTGGTGTTGTTTGAAAAAGTATTGCTGTTGTAATAAGAACTATAGCAATAATCAAAGTGACAAGAATTTCTTTACTCATTTATGTAGTGAGTTTTTCTTTTAAAAATATAGGAAGTTCTTGCTGCTTTATTCTCTCCTGTTTGCCTGTATCTCGGTCACGAACTGTTACTGTGTCGTCAATAAGCGTATCAAAGTCAATGACAATGCACCACGGAGTACCGATTTCGTCTTGCCGTCGGTAGCGCTTACCAATATTGCCATTATCATCCCACATGACACGTCCAAATTCAGCCTTGAGGTTACCGTAGACAATCCTCGCTTTCTCGACAAGTTCAGGTTTATTTTTTAAAAGTGGCGAAACTGCACAGATAACTGGGGCAATACTTGGCTTGAATTTAAGAAATGCACGAACTTCTTCATTTTGATCATCCTCTGCGTAGGCACTTTGAAGTAATGCAAGTATTGTTCGATCCACACCAAACGATGGCTCAATAACATGCGGAGTTATTTTCTCACCTGCTTCTTCGTCAATATATTCTAGTTTGTGATTTTTGAGATCGAAATCTGTTCGATACGCTAATCCATATAATTCTTTTTTGCCGAATGGATAGTCAAATTCAAAATCAATCGTTCGTGATGAATAGTGTGCCCTATCCCCATCTGCAACTTCGAGTTCGTGGACTTTGCTCATATCGAGACCGACAGACTCCATCCATTCAAGCATTTCGTCTTTCAAATATTCAAAATATTTTTCCCAATCAGAAGGCCGCACGAAGTATTCGATTTCCATCTGCTCAAATTCGCGCACACGGAAAATGAAGTCACGTGGTGTAATTTCGTTTCTAAATGCCTTGCCAATCTGTGCAATACCAAATGGAAGCTTTGGATGAAAAGAATCGACGATATTTTTAAAGTTGACGAATATACCTTGCGCTGTTTCTGGACGAAGATAGACTTTTGCAGAAGAATCTTCGACTGCACCTATCTGAGTTGCAAACATCATGTTGAATTGCCTTGCTTCACCAACGGGCGAATTGCATACATCACAACTTCCAGTTTTTTGTAGTTGATCTGATCGAAATCGACGCTTACACTTCGTGCATTCGACCAGTGGGTCCGTAAACGTATCGACGTGCCCGCTCGCCTGCCAGACTTCCGGACGCATAAGTATTGCTGCATCGACGCCATACATATCTTCACGGTTATCGACAAATTTTTTCCACCAACTATTTTTTATATTATTTTTGAGTGCTACTCCAAGTGGCCCATAATCATACGTTCCAGCAAGCCCACCATATATTTCTGACCCAGGATATATAAACCCACGACGCTTGGCGAGTGATACGATTTTCTCCATTAGATTTTCTTTTTCTTCTTTCATATTTTTATTCTGTTTACTATTTACCGTTTACTCTTCACTAATTTATTGCACTACCCGCTCCATACCAGAAGTGAAACTTGTATCGTTATAGAGTGATGTGGTAAGTGCTGCCCAAGTGCTTCGTACGATTGTATTCGTATAGGCATCTGTTCCTGTGAGTACTGTCTGGAGCAAAATTTGCGGAATACTACCAACCTGCGTCGTTGAAGGAGTAATGCCGATCTGAAACGATGCTTCTCGAAGTGGCAAACTAATACCAGTTCCCTTGGTAACATTACCTAATTTCCAAGTCACCATACGAGTCGTTTCATTGTAGGTAACGACTTCCTTTGCAGGTGAGGTCGGTCCAACAAATCTAGCATACGTAGGCAGTGTTGCAACTGCCTCAGCGCCTGTTATGTCATTGACTGAATTTGTTACTGACCACGTTACGGTATAGAGCGTCTCATGATCGGCTTGTGGTGGCATTGGACCAGTGTTGGTAAATGGTCCTTGGAAATGAAGTGCTTTACCGGCAATTTGTAGATCTGAAGCGAAGATAAGCGTCTTTGATTCGGTATTCGTCACGTCTGAAACCACGCCACCGAGGGAGGGTTCTTTGCCTTTGATACCGACAGTAACCAGGATTTGCGGATTTGAAATATATGAACCGGAAGCATAGAGCGGCAACGGCTTAAATGAGAACGATACAGAGCCTTGCTCACCTGGATCAATAGAAGCAAAGACACCACTTCTCGTCTTATCCCAAATAATTTTACTATTGAGCGAATCATAGAAACCGGTCGATGTTTTGACAGTACTTTTATCATATGCATTACCGGTTAGTGTTGCCGTCATTTCAACATCAGTTAGTCTGGTTTCTAAATTATTTTCCCAAATAATTTCTATATCTACTTCTTGATTGCCGTTTAAAATATTGGTTGTACTATCTGCACCATTGACGAGAATAGATGTCGAGAGAAATGGGCGCTTGATAATAATCGTTCCGAGAAGTGATGTATATGTTACTGCAAGTGTCGTCCGATCTGTTGCACTTGCTTCGCCAGAATACACCCTGAAGGCTCGCTCTTCGCCATCTTGACCTTGGAGACTGCCAGTAATTTTTATTTCTTTTGTCATGCCTTTACCCATGTCGCCAAGCTCCCACATATTGTCTCCAATAGCTGCGAGAGGTTCTGAAGTATTGACAATAAATCCCGAAGGATACTCCATCCGCACGAGCATATTTGGTATTGGTTTTTCAGCATTGGAGAGCACCTTGATCGTCATCGTAAAGAGTTGGTTTGAAGTAACTTGTTTTGGAACATCAAGTGACAGAGCAATCGGCGAGGAATTAATCGTGACCGAATAGACAGTGTCTTTGATGAAAATAGCATTTGAACCTGCGACTCGATACTCAAGCGATGCTTTAACTGTCTTTTGTGTACCTTGTTCACCATAGAGAATGACTTTGACACTTTGTGATGAGGTTTTGCCTGGACCTACAGTACCGAGCGTCAAACGAGGCAATCTCACCTGTTCTCCCTCGCTACCCTCCACGCTTCCTTTGGGATACGAAACCAAAAGATCAGCAAGCTCTAGTGGAACACTGTTCTTATTCGTTACTTCTATCTCAAGCGTAAGCTCATCGCCACCACCTGTAAACGAGCTTCCTAAAATGTGCACATCAATATTGTCATTTGATACGGTATTGTTGCCCCGAATAAATGTGTAACCAGCATAAAGACCGGAGAGCACAAAAACACCTACTGAAAAAAAGAAAATAAATTTAAACATAGATGATGAAGGTTTGACTGACATAGTTTCTGGTGTAATTGCCGGTTCTTCTTTTTTCTCCCAAATTTTTGAAATCCCATAGTCACGAGGATGCAAAGTGCCACGCTTGCGTTTGCGGAGTAGACTTTCATCTTTGCTATAGAGCCGCCGATTAAGCTCTTCGATTTGATTCGGCGCTTCATTACCGTCCATATCGATAAGTATAGCAGATGGATTTAGAGATTGCTCTCCTTGAGTGCCCTATTAATTTCAAATAGTATTGTTTTCTTTTCCAATTTTTTGTAAATTTCACTTCCTGGATCTATCGGTGCTTCCAAATAGTCAGCAAAGGTATCAGTCCGACCAATATATCCTAAGTTGTGGAGAATTCTAAGTACGAGTACAAGTTCAATAGTTTCATAGTTTTCTTGTATATGATCATGAGCAAGATGTGTGACAGTTGCAACCAGGTCATCAAAAATTTCAGGGATTGGCTCTTCGCCTACGCATAACCGCTCGAGAAGCTTGGCAACACTTGCGATAATTTTTAGGCTTTGAGGATTGAGGCGCAATCCATATGACTGTATCGCCACCCCTGATGTTACACGCCAAATATCTTTACCTTGAACCAGATCAACTGTCGCATGTGAGAAATCTTGGAGGCCGAAACGAAGTTTGGATTTTCCGAGTCGTATCCCTTGTGCGTGCGCATAGACTAGCCCAAGTTCGCGGGTATAGAGTGAAAGCATTTTATTAGCCTCGCCAACATTACGGCTACCTAAAACAAAAGCTTCTGTATGATAAATGTGATGCATAAAGATTTAATATTTCTTTATCCAATCATATGTTTCCTCAAATAATTTCTTTTCTGCTTCATGGGAATTAAAATTATGATCTGCAGAAGTCATTGTAACAGTTGCTTTTGGCGTATTGGCTTTAACAAAATATTTTTTGGCATCTTTCCCATTACCGGTTCCAATAAATTTTATAGGAATATGTATTTTTTTTACTAGCTCTCCACAGTCAGGAAAATTAAATAACTCACCAATGAATTTCTTGCCAATCCTAATCTTCATTCCCCAATCGATGTAGTATTCTTTACCACTTTTATATTTCATGAAAAATTTTCTTTCTTCTTGACTCACAACATACGATGCATCCCAAAATACTAGTGCTGTTGCAAATGATGTATTTGAAAAAAGCAATGATGTCCCGCCAAAACTGTGGCCAATGACATAGATTTTTTTGTATTGCTTGTGAAAATAGTTCAAGATTGTGGTTATATCGCCACCATGCTGACTGAGTGACGTTTCTTCGAAATGCCTTGCATTTTTACCACCGTTATAAAAATCAAAACGAAATGTATCATAGCCTTTCGCTGAGAAAAATTTTGCTCCATTAAAATGGATATGCTCATTACGATTACCGGTAAAGCCATGACAGAAGATGACTAATTTGCTTGAGGCCTTTTTGTTTTTAACGAGATCACCGTAGATGAAATACCCATCCGAGGTTTTAATTTTGAGTTCTTTTTGCATACAAAGACTATATCATACAAGCTTAATGGTAATTACATTAATTAGCTTTCCGAAACGATATACATTGACATATTACTATATTTATGTATAATAAAGAAAATGAAAAATCATGGATTTACACACTTTTTCAGCTGGTGAAGTAATATTCTCAATTTTTACCATTACATTTGCGATATACGGCTTTATTTGTTTTTTGAGAAAAATATTTCCGTCGCGTACTTCTACTTTAGATGCCGTGGACACATATGAACCGGTAAATACTGATATTGCAGACTACATGAAAAAATCTGGATTTGATTTGGCGTACGACGGCGATTGGGATGATTATTTCCTCAAAGGTTCTCGGCTCATTATTGAAGATGGAGATAAAATAATCATTAACGGCAAAGTCGAATACCAAGGGGAGTGGAATGATTACAAAGTCACCAAGGACGCATTAATGATCGCACGAGATGGAGGCCTCTTCCTAAAAACGCTTCCTTAGAGGATATAGTGGCATCACCGCACATATATTGTGCGGTTTTTTATTGCTTTATTTTAAATGCAATCATTTTAACCATTGAATTATTATTTATATCTGCATAAAATCTCCGTAAATCAGTAAACATTTCTTCTTTAGAAGTATACTTACCTTCCATATCGGCCTTCGTTACATCCGTAATATTTTTATCCACAACACTTGTTATTATCGCCTGAGCAAATATTTCACCTGTTGCAGATTCAATCAAAGCGACCTTATCATCAACCTTTAGATCTTTTGTACTGTTGATCCGCCATGTAGAATTTTTCTTCCCTTCAAGAATCCAATTCTTTTTGATTGTCGTAAAACCAAGAGCTTTCATATTGCCCGTAATTTTTCTTGCAATGGACTTATTGATTTCAAATCAGTCATATAATTATATTAAATCAAATTCAAGATAAAGAGGATTATGATCAGAAACTACGTCTGCCAATACTTTGAAATCTTTAATAATTATTTCAGGAGAGCAAAATATGTAATCAGCAAACTTAAGTGTTTTTTTATAGAGTTCTGTGCGGGTTGAAATTATATTATATTCTTTTATAAGATTTTTTAGACCTATGTGTTCAAGCATTTGTATACTTTGGGTGTTCGGCAAAAGATTAAAATCACCTACTATGATCTGAGGACCATCAAAAGATTCTACTAAATCAACTAGTATCTTTGATTGATTAAGTCTTTTTTCACTATCACTCTTTCCTTTCGGTCGATGAGTGAGATGTGTATTCATTATTCTTAGTCTGCTGCCTTTCACTAGTAAATCAAACCATTGCAATTTCCTATCATGATCTCTATTTTCTATATCATTAGATTCTTCCCAATTTCCTTTGGCAATAAGAATATCTCCTTTTTCTAAAATTTCAATTTTTTTATTTATATACGTTGCAATACCATAACGCTCCTCTAGTACATCACAAAATTCATAATTATGATTTTCTAGAGAATTTCTAATTTGCTCAAAAAGATCATATTTTACTTCCCGACCTGAAACCTGAACAAATGCTTGAGAATTTTGGTTCTGCTTATAAATTTCTTGAAAACAAAAGATATCTATCTCATTTTTTCTACTTTCGATAAAGTTCTTTAGTTCAGGCCAGACTCTTCCACCCCATGCATTAAGTGTAATAAGTTTCATCACTCTATGTTAATCGAAATAATAATTTCTCCAATACTTACTTCTTGTCCATTATTATCTGCAAACATGACTTCGCCTGCTAATACAGTCTTTTTGAAATCATTCATAAACGGCGTCACGAGTGATTCCGCCTCTGGAGAAATAGTAAGTATAATGACATCACTTGGTGTAAGACCAGCTTGTTTGCGCAAATCTTGTACTGCTCGGACAAATTCACGATACTCTCCTTCAAGTTTTAACTCCGGCGTAATGCGCTCATCGAAAACAATCACTGGACCTTTCTCAACTGCTTTGACATTAAGCTCATCTTTGATAAGTTCTTTGTATTCATCCGCAAGATCTTCGGTGACGAAGAAGAACGCGAGCGGCTGGCGCACGGGAATATTGGCTTTCTTTCTAAGTGCATTGCCAACCGTGCACAAATCCCGAACTATACCCATATTTTGCAAAATTACGGGATTAGGTTCTCCAGCTTTTTCTGGCCAATTAGAAAGATGTACACTTTCTACGTCTGCCTCATGTCGTAATCGTTGCCATATATCTTCCGAAGCAAATGGTGCAAATGGCGCCATCACTTGAGCGAGAGTTTTTAATACTGTATATAATGTTTGCTTCGCATCAACATCACCATCTTTGATGCGATCCCTCGAACGACGCAAATACCATGTAGATAGGTCTCCAATAAAGTCTCGAATTGCCCGTACAGGCTCTAGTGCTTTGTATACATCCATCTTTTCTGTCGTAAGTCCCACAACTTCATCAAGCCGAGCCAGTATCCATGCATCCAAAACATTTTTAGTCTGTTCACTATTTACTGTTCGCTGTTCACTTTCTGTATCTCTATACAATTCATAGAATGATAAAATATTGTACAGGAGCCCAAATACTTGCCGTTGGAGTTCCCCCACTGTTCGCTCATCGAAATTCTTGGATTCACCCGGCTGGTTGACTGAGTACATCCAAAGTCTCAGCGTATCCACACCGTATTTGTTAATCACAGTCCAAGGATCCACAACGTTCCCGATTGATTTCGACATTTTCTTGCCGTCTTTATCGAGAATATGCCCGAGACAAATAACATTCTTGTATGCGGTGCCTCGATCCATAAGTACACCTACAGCGAGGAGTGTATAGAACCAACCGCGTGTCTGATCAATAGCTTCTGAAATAAAATCAGCTGGATAACCTGGACCTTCGACGAAGTCTTTATTCTCAAATGGATAATGATCCTGCGCGAATGGCATAGCACCTGAATCAAACCAGACATCCATGACTTCTTTTACCCGGCGGAATTCCTTGCCCTCGTGTTCCAGTACGATTTCATCGATAAATGGCCGATGTGGATCAAGTTCATAATTTTCATTGTGAGGAAGTGGTACAAACGGCAAGTCCCTCACCTCAGCATTGTCAAAACGTTTAAATTCTTGGACAAACACGTGAGAATTTGCCGGCTGGTATTCTTTATTTGTAGGAATAAATAACCCCGCATTCACAAAGAGTGCCCATGCTGGACCACCGTGCGTCACAATTAAAATATTTTTGTTTGTATAGGTTTTCTCTAAGTCATACAGTACCTTACCTGTACGTCTACCGACATCCTGGAGAGATTCACCACCCGGAATTTTTTCATCAAACCAGCTCTTTCCCTTTTGTAAAATATACTGGTGATATTCATCCCAGTTTTTGCCATCGAAATCTCCGCCGTCAATTTCGTGCAATTCATCGATATAAATAACCTGATTATTTGAAAGGCCGAGCTTTTCACGTAATATTTCTGCGGTTTCTTTCGTACGGATAAATGGCGAAGAAACAATGAGATCGATCCTTTTGTCTACTAAGCCTTGAGCCGTGGTTGCAACTTGCTTTTTACCTTCTACTGTTAAGTGATCATTTTCTTGATTTTTGAAGCTAATCACACCTTCAATATTACCTTCTGTGCCACCATGACGCATGACAAAATATTGGTTTCCGGATTTCTTTGTATACTTTTTTAATGTTTCATACGAATCAACTACGAGACTCTCTCCATCGTCCGCAATCCAGATAGGCAGTGGTGTTCCCCAGTAACGCTCACGAGAAATCGCCCAATCTTTCACTTCACGGATCCACTCACCAAAGCGTCCTTCTTTAGTATGATCCGGCTCCCAATTAATCTTTTTATTTTCAGCAACCAGCGTATCTCGCAATTCTGACATGCGAATATACCAAGAATCGCGAGCATAGTAGATAAGCGCTGTTTTACATCGCCAACAATGCGGATATGAGTGGGTATATTTTTCTTTCTTAAAAAGTAATCCTCGGTGTGCCAAATCTTTGATAACATCGACGGCCGTCTCTTCATCTTTCACAAATTTACCCTCAAGAAAATCCGTACCTTTGATAAAATGCCCCGCTTCATCGACAAGGTGGAATTTTGGTAGTCCTACTTTCGTACCAAGCTCGAAGTCTTCTTGCCCGTACATAACTGCCGTATGCACAATACCCGTACCATCGGTCGTCGTCACAAAATCTGCAGGATACACTTTGTAGGCATTTACTATTTTTTCATCACCAGCATCAAGATTTTGAAGATATGGGTAGAGAGGTTCATATTGCATGCCAACCATTTCGCTACCCGTATGCTCTGCAACAATTTCATATGGCTCGGCAATAACAGATAGACGTTCTTTTGCTAATACCAATATTTCATCTCCGACTTTTGCTTCTACATAGACCACATCTTTACCTACCGCCAAACCAACGTTGCCTGGCAATGTCCACGGAGTCGTTGTCCATGCTAGAAAATACCCATTCTCTGTTCCGACAATTTTAAACTTTGCGGTGACTGAAAGATCTGTATCATCTTGATACCCTTGGGCAAGCTCGTGCGACGAAAGTGCTGTCCCACAGCGAGGACACCATGGTACGACTTTGTAATCTTTATAGAGCAAGCCTTTGTCATTTACTTTCGAAACAATATTCCAAATTGATTCAATAAAATCACTCTTGTAGGTGATGTACGGATTCTTGTGATCTACCCAATACCCGGATCGATCAGTAAATCGTTCCCATTCATCGATATACTTCCACACACTTTCACGGCATTTATCATTGAATGCGGCAATACCGTACGATTCGATTTCTTTTTTGGATTTAAGTCCCAATTCTTTTTCGACTTGGAGCTCAACAGGCAATCCATGCGTATCCCAGCCACCTTTCCTGCGCACATGGAATCCCCGCATTGTTTTGTACCGTGGAAATGCATCTTTGAAACACCGAGGTTCTAGATGGTGAATACCAGGCTTGCCATTGGCTGTCGGCGGACCATCATAGAAAACAAACTCACCTTTTGGAGAATCTTTATCGAGCGATTTTTGGAAAATAGTATTATCTTTCCAAAACTGCAAAACAGCTTCTTCCCTGCCCGCCGTAGCAGATTTTTCTGCACTGGAGGGACGAAGCGCTGCATCTGATTTATCCCCTTGTTCATTATCCTCTAACATATTGACATTTTGTTAAAACTAATATAAAATATAAAAAATAATTAGAAATGGAAAACCAAATAATTATTCTACTTTGGAGCATAATATGTATTTGTTACACAGGTATAGGATACCTTGTAACTCTTAAACTTATTATTTCTTCAAATCGCACTCCCGATCGCTTTACCAGATTCATAACAATTTTCCTATGGCCTTTTATGGGGCTACTAGCAATTGTTGCCCCAAAATCTAAGTAGAAAAACTCGTCCACGAATCACGAAAAAAAAATCATGATTCAAGGACGAGTTTCTTTTTTATACAAGAAATCGTGGTACCACCTTAATTACTTCTCCTTTACCGCTATAACGGGCTTACCCGTCAGGTTCTACAGCCGTTCGGCTTTCTTCCTGAAGCTGTCCACCTAACGGAGGACTAAGGAATGATATGTCCTTAGTAGCTTGTAACTTCATCATAAGATACTTCAAATAAAAAGCAAGAAAAAAACAAAACCCCGATAATTGGGGTTTAACTTTAGAAAATATAGTTGTAATACTTCGAGGATTCATTCCTTAAATTCTCATACATTTTTGCACATTTGGGATCATTTCTGATCAGAGTGTATGCATACGTAGTTGGCTTGATATCGCTTATGCCAATGAACATGCCATCAATCTTGTTTTTCGTGCTCGAGTACATATTGTGTTGACCGATCAAAATTAGGAGATCACTCCAGCGTGGATCTAGTTCGGGTTTCGAGTTTATATGTTGACTATCCACAAAGAAGATTTTCTCGCATAAATCTTCAATTTGCTCCTCTTTTCTATGGCGGATGCGAGATCTGCCAATCCTGTGATATATACATATCGCCAGGAGTACGGGCAAAACTATGACCATAGTACCGATGGTTAGCGGGGTGTTGATAAAAATAACTAAAATATACAATTCCAGGATAGCCAGAGGAGAGACAATGAAAATTAATCCAACCAAATCTTTCTTCTCTGACCATGTCATAGGAAGAGAAGGGTATGTAAGAACGATTCGCGTTTCCATAAGCTTTATTTTCTTGCTTTATACCATATGCAAAACAAAATGTCTATAAATTCTTGAAAACCTATCCAAGGCAGTATGCTACAATATTTCCATGGATCTCTCATCATTCGGACATACCATCCTTCTTACTATCACTAATATTCACAATTTAACTATTGGCTTTTGGATTCTAGTTGCCTTAGTTGTCTTTATTTCTTTTATTTTGATCTCCAATTTCCGCTCATACGGTGAGAATTATTTAATTGGATTTTTATTCTATACGTTCTACGGTTTTGGAGTATTTACCTTGCTTACTAATATTTACGGACAGCTCCAAATCATCGCTTCATTATGACCTTACACCCAGGTGAAACTAAAATAGCAGTCTATCGCAGACACTGGTTCTATTTTGTCACTGAGACACTCCTCTTTGGATTGCTTGCTGTTTTCCCTCTTGTTGCAGGCACCATACTGCCGACCTATATACCATTTCAAATTCCCTCATATGTGTCAATTTTATTTCATTTTCTCTATACGCTCTGGCTTTTATTTGTTTGGATAACCTTTTTTATTTCCTACACCAATTATATTCTCGACCTTTGGATTCTGACTTCAGAGAGACTCGTCAATGTCGAGCAAATCGGCATATTCTCACGTGAGGTTTCAACTCTACAGATTGAGAAAGTTCAAGACATCACCGTTACAAGAAGTGGACTACTCGATGAGCTCTTAGGCACTGGCAGCCTTCTCGTCGAAAGCGCTGGTGCTGATAAAAAGTTTTTCATGTCGAAAATTGCTAATGCAGAACGCGTCAAAGAGCATATTCTCAAAATCGTCGAGGCAAAAACTCATGAAGTGAAGACCGTGCGAATCGAAAAGTAATTACGCCGCTTTTTGTCGCCTTCCTTCTTCTCTTGCTTTCTTTTTTGCTAACTCTTCTCGCAGAAACCTGGGCATATCTTCCTCTTTCATTGTAAATATATTTTGTGCTTCGAAATCTGCAGTTGTTTTACAGTTCTCACAAAGCGAGACACCTGCCTTACCCCCAAAAGCAATATAAACGTCACGTGTTTTGGGATCAATACCAACAACTGGGCCATATTCTCGCATGGGCCAGCCTTGCTGCACATAGTCACCAGGCTTAAATGCAATACCTCCAAATGACTCGGGATTAGTATCAAGCCAGATTTTATCTTGATTCCAATTACTCACAACAAACTCCTTGAGATGTGGGTTGTTTGGATGTTCCTGTAAAGGCTCCCCGATATATTTGTTTTTCTCAGGAAAGTCATTTTCTATCATAGGTGGATTGTAGCGCTTTCGTATAAAAAGAAAAGCCCAGAATGTCTGGGCTTTTATTAGGTGAGATACGTATAGCAATCCCAATCGCCATTTTCTTTTACTTTAGAAATAATCTGCGCACAATGTGGATCGTGCTCTATCAGTGAACAGTGGTAACCCTTGGGTTTCTCAGCATGCTTGGCAAAGACAACAAGAATACCATTAATTTTCGCCTTATCTCCCACGAGCTGGTTGTATGAACCAATGAGAAATAGCAACTGTTCCCACTCTGGATGTCTTTCCGGTTTAGTTTTAACAGGATGATTGTTCATTAAAAATATTTGATCTTTCAATGCGTCAATCCGGCCCCTCTTTGTGCGTGCTTCATTAGCAATAAGGGAATTTTGAAGCGAAATTTTTGCAAGTACGCAAAGCGGAAACAATGCAATAATTCCTACAATGCCGCGAACGTCATTAAATTGAAAAAGTACTTTTAGATCAAAAGCAGCAATCAGCAATGAAACCACCATAAGTACAGAGTACATGCATTCACGAGATGTCATTGGAAGCTGATCATCATGTGCAACAAGTTGATTTTCCATAAAATGAATTTTTATTATTGTACCATATAATTTTTCACCTGTCGATGCAAAAGAAAAACCCACCATTATGGGGGTTATTTTCTGTAAATAAATGCTTTAATACTGAGGTGTTTTAGTGCTTCACTGGGCCACTTTTTATAAATGAGTCCACATAACTCATCTACATTTTTCGATTTTGATTCATATAACACGTTACTCTCGTCAGTTAATATCTTTTCATATTTATCAAGGAATTTATTCAGTTCTTTATTGGCCTCTTCAAATGAGCCTGCTTGGGTCACTTTCCATCGAGCCAATTCATAATCACTTTTTTCCTTGGTAGATTTTTTAATTTGCAAAATGAACATTACAAAGCCAGAAAAAACTGAATGTATTTTTTGCGTCATATTTTTCTTTTTACTATAGCATATATGACTACATTTGTCTAGCAATACTAAAGACTACATTTTTTCTGGGACTTGTATGCCCAAGAGCCCTAGCCCATTTTTCATGACTATTGTAAAAGATTTTGTTAGAGCGATTTTGTATGGTGAATATTCATCAGTAGTATCGACAATCGGTGTTTCTGCATAAAAGCTATTAAACGCACTCGCAAGCTCTATCAGATACGTCGCTATGTGGTGTGGCGCATAACTCTCCCCTGCACGTACAACAATTTCAGGAAAACGATAGAGCAAGTGTTCGAGTAAACTAACTTGGCTTGGTGCTTGGCCTGCATCGATTGCAATCCCCTCTGCTTCAGCTTTCCGCAAAACTGACTTGGCGCGCGTCGCACTGTATTGAAGATAGGGTCCTGAATCACCCTCAAAAGAAATCGACTTGTCGAAATCATAGACTATATCGCCACCAATAGCCGAACGCAGAATCGCATATTTGATTGCCGCAACCGCCACTTGCGTGACGACTTCCTCGCGCTCAAATGCAGTAAATGCCCGCCCCTGAACACGCTCAAGGATCACCTGCATTGCTTCATTGAGTAACGACTCACCGGTAACCACATTACCTTTACGTGAGGCCATTTTGCCTGATACGAGGCGCATCATGCCGTTGGTGATATGCATCGTTCTATCTGCCCACAATGGCTCAATTTGGCGCATAGCCTCTTTGACCACTTTCATATATTCACCTTGCTCAACAGCTGTCGTAACAATAGAGAGATCAGGGTTTTCATACGCAAATTTCTGCTTAGTCAAACCAAGCTCTTTGGTCTCATAGGTTGGTAGCCCTTGAGAGTTCACGAATACGCGTGTGTGAAGCGCTGGGTTATATTTCTCACCGTGAAAGACAACTGCTCCATCACTTTTCTCAAAAATTCCTTTCTCGAGATATTCATTCACTATCGCAAGACCGATCGGCGCCATCTCACTTTCAAAAAAAGAATAATCAAACTTTGTTCCGAGTATTGTGTAGAGTGATTCAAATGCAGCAAGTGTTACACCTCTGCCCCAGTCATAAAGCTCGTTGATTTTGTCTTCACTTCGATCGTAGATTTTTTTATTAATCGCATCTATTTCTTTTTTAGCTTCAACATCATTTTCGTATGCATCGTTACCTTTGGCATAGCATTCGCCGATATAGAGTGCTTGCGCCGATATAGCTTCGAGTTCAGCTGGCGTAGGATTTTTCATGAGACCATATATCGCTTTCGCTACGTGTGGTCCGACGTCACCTTGGTAGTTGGCACGGATTACTTTGGCACCGTGGTATTCGACAATTCGTGAAATGGATTCACCAATCGCATTCGTCATTAAATGTCCAATATGAAATGGCTTAAATGGGTTCGGTTGCGTATACTCAACCATGACTTTTTTCCCAGAAAGTATTTCGTTTTTACCATAGTTTTCATGTGCCTTGAGTATTGCCGCAACTTCATTTGTAAAAAATTCTCTACTCAAGTAGAAATTAATAAATCCAGGACCTGCAATTTCGATTTTCTCGATTTCTGGCAGTTTAGTTTTCTCAAGTTCAGTAAGTATAAGCTTGGCAACGTCTTGTGGAGATTTGCCGAGTGGTTTTGCAAGTGCGAGTGCAACATTGGTCGAGTAGTCACCATGAGCAAAATCCCCGGGGTGGTCGAGTTTTATCTCTGATTCGCCAAGGTCAAGAGCTGTGAGGGCGGATTGTATAAAGGTTTTAATAGTGTCAGCAACCATAATGCACAGTCTAGCATATAAAAACCCCTTTGTTATAGGAGTTTTTATTACATTTTATTTTATTTTTGTCGTAATACTTTATCGATCTTCCTCGCTATAGTTAGCATATCTTTTTCTTTTTTGCCTCTAGTTGTCTCAGCTGGAGTACCGAGTCGTATGCCTGAAGGATCCATCACACCACGAGGATCTTGAGGAATGGTATTCATGTTCACAATAATACCTGCACGTTCGAGGCGATTACTAGCGTCTTTACCTGAAACCCCCTCACCATTCATCCACGTATCCATGAGAATAAGATGTGAATCTGTTCCTCCTGAAATTATCCGCCAGCCGAGTTTTTGAAGTTCTTTAGCAAGTGCAGCCGCATTTTTAACAACTTGCTTGGCATACTTTTTATATTCAGGTGTCATGGCTTCTTTGAGTGCAACTGCAACACCTGCAATATTATTCTCATGCGGACCACCCTGAAGACCTGGGATAATAACCTTATCGATTTTCTTATCAAATTCTCGCGCATCGCGCTTTACGAATATCATCGCCGAGCGCGGTCCACGAAGCGTCTTGTGTGTCGTCGTTGTGACAATATCTGCATATGGAAATGGTGATGGAT
Source organism: Candidatus Nomurabacteria bacterium (assembly GCA_016699085.1). Classification (NCBI taxonomy): domain Bacteria; phylum Candidatus Nomuraibacteriota; species Candidatus Nomurabacteria bacterium. The sequence continues at coordinate 205,623 of CP064958.1, forward strand.
ATACCCGACCTGCTACGAGTCCTGCAAAGTGGGACATGTCGACCATAAGAAGTGCATCTGAAGCATCAGCAATCTCACGGAATTTCTTGAAATCAACGATTCGCGGATATGCAGTAAAACCCGCAACGATAATATTTGGCTTTTCTGCGATAGCGATTTTCTTCAGTTCTCCGTAATTCAATAATTCAGTTTTCGGATCTACTTCATACGGCACCTGCTTCCAGAATTTACCTGTCATTGAGACACTCTGTCCGTGGGTCAAATGTCCACCGGAGGAGAGCTTCATACCCATGATCTTGCCACCTGGTGGTACAAGTGCAGCATAGACAGCAAAGTTTGCTGGTGATCCAGAAAGCGGTTGTACATTCACATGCCATTTTTCTGGTGTAAGTCCAAAAAGTTTGAGTGCTCGTTCGATCGTCAAACTTTCAACTTGGTCAATAATACTATTGCCGCCATAGTAGCGTCGTCCTGGATACCCTTCAGCATACTTATTGGTAAGCTCTGAACCCAATGCTTCGAGCACATCTTTGGAGACATAGTTTTCTGAGGCAATCAAATTAATCACGCTTTTTTGGCGCTTTTTCTCCGCATCGATTAATTTTTTGATTTGAATGTCTTTCATTTATTTTCCAGTGCTCCCAAACCTGCCTTCACCTCGAACAGATTCAGAGAGTGCATCAGCTTCTTCCAATGTTGCAATCGTAACAGGGAAAAGTATAAGCTGAGCTATTTTATCTCCTATCTCTACGGTATATGCTTCCTTGCCTACATTCATAAGCTGGACGTTGTATTCGCCTCGATATCCAGCATCATACACTCCACCCATGGTGTGGAGACCTTTCTTGGCCATACCGCTTTTATCTTTAACGATGGCAGCATACCCTTCTGGAAACTCTAATGCAAATCCAACAAAAAATATGTGCTGATCGCCTGGTAATAAAGTCATTGATTCCCGAGAATACATATCAAGACCAACATCTCCAGGATGACTATAGCTTGGTAACTTAGTATCCGAATATAGTTTTTTTATTTTTAATAACATAGCTTAATCTTAACAAAAAAGTTGAAATAGTAAGATTTGACAAGTTATTTTTTAAAGTGTAAGGTGAAGACAAATTTAAAAACATGAATAACGAAACAAGTGACAATTCTTTTGTTGTAAATCTTGAAGCAAACGCACTTCACCGAAAAAATGCAATCGAGTTTGCAATAAAACACATTTCAACTGATAAACGGATTATAGTTGTTGATGGTCTTGATCCTCAAGACAATGCAATGATTCAGGCAGTTTTATCTCGTGACCCAAAAAGTGTTCTCCCTCATCTAGAGAAACTCAAAAAGGAAGGTTCTGGAAAAATTATGGGACTCTTTTATGTAGGTTATGGCCATGGATCAATAGGTCAATGCGGACATACAACAATCTTCTTTGAAAATGTCTCAATGCTGGTTGCGAAAGCTGTGCAAGATTCAATAATGTATATTGGGCAAGAATCAAGTACTCGTTATCTAAATATGTCATTGCAGGCAACAAAAAATCCCGCCGGAACAATCTTCGGAGAAAATCTGCAAAAAGAAAGCATGGATTTCTATGAACAAATTCTTGCTGATCTTATTCCAGAGCTTACTGCACGTTTCCCAATGCCTGAACATAACGAAACTGATGTAGACAAAATACAGAGAAAAGTAACAGACTACAAAAAGAGTATCAAAGCAAAAGCATTTGATATTGCGCGAGGTTTCTTGCCAGCTGGAGTAACTACATATGTTAGTTGGCATACTAGCCTTCAAAATGCTAAGAAGCAATTGGATTACTTAACGCAACATCCTGTGGCTGAAGTATCTGTACTTGCAACACAAGCTATGCAAGCAATGAAAGAAGTGTACCCAGAAAGTTTTGGACACAAAGAACATCCAGAACAAACTGTCTATCTTGCTCATCTTGCTGGGAAATATGCTTATTGGGATTTAAAATATGATTCATTTTCTATTTTAAAGAATACGCTGAGCCCACATGAATTATGTCAATATGAAGAATTAATGACGAAACGACCTGAGTACGCCGAATTACCTTCTTTCTTAAATGAATGCGGACAAATTCGTGCAACATTCCCACTTGATTTTGGATCATTCCGGGATATGCAGCGGCATAGACCATGGGTAAATAAAATGCCTTTGCTGCATACTGATTTCGGATTTTTTGAATGGTATTTGGAACAGCTACCACAAGTACTTCGTAATAGAGCCGAAAAACATTTGGAGAAATTCGAAGCAAATCTCCAGGAAATAAAACTATCCCGAGAAGAGCTACAGAATTACATACTTATGGGTTATACGGTGCAAACACAAACAACTGGCGGATTGCCACAATATGTGTATGTTTGCGAATTACGTACAAAGCAAACAGTACATCCAACTTTCAGAAAACCTGAACAACAAATGGCCACATACCTACAAGAGTGGTTTAAGGAAAACGTTGGATTTGATCTCCCATTATATGTAAACATGGATACGGATGAATTCAGTACGAAACGCGGAACACAGGATATTGTGAAGAAAGAAGTTATATAGAAAACACCCGGGATCAACTGATCCCGGGATTTTTATTTTTCTGTCTCTATTTGTTTTCTTCAATTAAAATAAGTGCGAAAAGTGCATAATTAGCTATATCCATATAATTTTGGTCGATCCCTTCTGAGCTACCCGACCCATTAGATTCCATTTGTCGAATACGGATAATCTTTACCAAAATTTCGTCTGTTATACTCGGTATTCTCATCTGTCGCCACGCTTCACCATAATCATGATTTTTCTTTTGCATTAATTCGAGGATTGCTTGGCGATATTTTTTAAATGAAGCTAGTATCTTTTCCTTACTAACTGACTCAGGAATGATTGTGTTACCAATTTCAAGCTGCATTAAACTACAGATAGCATAATTAAGAATACCTTGAAATTCATCTTTGATCGAATTCCCTTTTCCTTCAACCAATTGCTCTTTCTGTATTTGCAATGACCGGATTCGATTGGCTTTAATAAACAATTTATCAGTTAAAGATGAAGGCCGGTACCAAAGAAATGATGCATTATAGTCACCTAATTTTGATTCAAAAATACTTTGAGCAAGGTCAAATTGTTCCTTGTACTGAGCATCCGTATTAGTTTTCATAAAAACAGTTTCACTAACATTATCTTGTTCAATGCAAAAAGTCAAAACCCGACCTTTTGGTCGGGTTTTACTCTAAAAAAGTTTAGAGTATGAATTGTTTTGCGAGTCTGGCACCAATCTGCTTTGCATATGTTCCGCTTGTTTGAGCATATAATTGGCTTGGAATATCCGCCATTTGCTCAAATTGCAATGATACAATTGGTTGTCCGTGATATAAACAGGTTTTCTCATAGACTCTAACTTCCAAAGTCATAGTATTACCCAATGTTTGATCATCAAAGCAATATCCAAATCCAGGATCAAAAAAACCAGCATAATGAGTTCTAAACTCCCCAAATCGTTCATCGATTGCTTTTACTTCTGCGGCAAATCCAGGCGGAATCGAAATACGCTCAGGTGTGGAAAGGATGTAGAATTTATCTGGGTCAAGTTCAATATATTTTGCTTTTTTAATTGGCTCAAAATATTTTTCCCATGACAAACAACTTATACCTCCCAAAGGAACTTCTGTTTTTGCTTTCTTTGCTTCATACCCAATAATATCTGTTTCATCATGACCCAAGCAATCAACCGAGAAAAGAATGTACCCATGATCTCCACCGCCTGTAAGAAAACCTCCATCAAGCACTGGTTCATCGTACTGATTTTTCAGCATGTGAAATTTAAACTGCAGTGACATAATCTCAAGCTCTGAGAGTCGAGTATCACTTGTCATTATACGCAACTGACTAGCTGAATCCTTGCCTGGTACATATGATATTGGAAATACTTGGGGTCGTAATAAATTCCAATGCTGACCAGACCACCCATGTGGAATTGAATCATATTGAGCAACACTATCTGCAAGTAATCTGGCATGAAGAAATGTTCTGCCGGTTGTAGACTTAGGATTTGCATATCCGTAAATCTGACTTGGAAAATTAAACATTTCTTCATGTAACACTAGATACTTTTCCCCTGGAATAAGCGTGCCACCTTTATGACGTACACCACCCATTTCATTTTTTATAAGCTTGTACACACTTTCTCCTGGCTTAGGAAATATTACTCTTTTGATTTTATAGCACTCTTCACTTAATACCAGATCAAGAGATGCTGGCCCAGGTGTTACTTTTGAATTTCGTATGAAATATGCTTCTTTCATTGCATTTATAGTCTGGTACGGCAAAGCTCCATGACCATCCTCAATAAGCCTTAATTCTTTTGTTTTCATAGAATTGATTTGCACTCACCCTACCAAAAAAAACACCTAATTACAAGAAATAGAAAAACGGCATCATGTATCATGATGCCGTTTACTTATTTCGTGAATCCTTCGGGGATAGGTACTTCTTTTTCTGCGAAATATTTCTCCCATATTTTATTCAATTCTTCAATTATGTGAGATACATTCGTGTAACTCACAAAAGTGTAGTTATGCCTCTTCCTCTTGTACGTCCGCACAAAGACACTGCGTTCACCGTAACCCGCCTCAGAAATCGCGAGGACATATTTCTGACTGGCAGCGTGCATCGTCAGCATCCCTACTTCATTTGACGGTACCGTCATAATTGAAACAACAATGTCAGCCTTTTCGATAAGGCCGAGTTTCACTTCAATAAACTTTTCATGGTCAAACATTTCAGGCATTGCGACAAATTCATATTTCTCTTGTTGCAAGATATATTCCTTTAACTCATTAATTTTATCCTGAAACCAGGGTTCAATTTTGCTGGTTGCATGAAGAAGAAGGATTTTTATTTTCATTTTTGAGACAATTTTGTTCGGGGACAGTATAGCACCTACAATTTTGAGTGCAAGAAACCCGAAGCCTTTGGCTTCGGGTTTCTTTGTAAACTATCCTTTCCTAAAAGGACTTAATTATACTGTTCAAGCACTTGCTCCTCAACATTTGAGATTTGTAGAATGCCACCAGAAATATCAGAGACTTTGACTCCACCTATCATTGCTGTTATGCCAATTTTGTAGGTCCCATTTTCAAGGGTTGTCGGAAGGACGACATTTTCAGATTTATCCATGATGGTACTTGAGACAACGGTGGTAATTTTACCAGTTTGTTGATTGCTCATTTGGATTGTTCCTGTACTAGTACCTGCGATATTACACGTACTCCATCCCACATAAAGACCAGCACCAGCAGACGCACTTAGGATTTGACCTGGATTTAATGAATTAATTTTGAGTTGGGGAACTGATGGCTGGCAACCAGTGGTAAAAGAGAGAATTTCTCCTTGCTTTATTGTTGAACCATACTTTGCATAGGCTTGGAAGTAATATGTTTTGTTGTTTTGAATCAATGCTGGTCCGATAAGAAATGCAGCAGTATTCATATTGCCTACTGCATAACCGGATGTTTTATGAGACAAGTTAGTTTGTGATGTTCCCCATTGAAACCATTGCTGAGAAGGCTTGGTGCCTGCATACGTGGCATTTAAGCTAGCCCAATCATATCCTACACCTGATACAGCCTTAGTAACTATAGTTCCAGCCTGACCAGTACTTCCTATCTCTCCTCCAGTTGTCTGACCAGATGTTGTTCCACTTGTACCAGATCCATTAGAAATAGTGCCTGCAGAACCAGAAGTTGTAGAGCCACCTGTTGTAGCGATACCACCCGCCCAGCCATCAAGTTCAGGATCACCTCCCTCAAGAATATCTTTTTTCCAATCATTATAGACCAAACCTTCCTGATTTGCCTGACGATCAGAAATATTGATAAATATAAAATATCCTGCGATTGCAATAATGACAATCAAGAGAAAAACTCTGACCGAACTGTATTGTGGATCTTTAAAAAAATTCATAATAAACATTGCTCACATATATTTATGTGAGTACTAAATTAATAAATAAATTTCGACGAGAAACATATCGTATGAATTGTAAGATATTTTGCATCCAGAGCACAATCATCGCTGTGGATAATAAAATTATGGCAAAAGTAAAAACTGCCTTTGGCAGTTTTTACTTTTGCAAATGAGTTGTTAAGCTCTATATTTATTTTACAATATCGATACCTGCTGACCGAGCTGAGCCTTCAACGATTTTCATCGCACCAGCGAGGTCTTTAGCATTCAAGTCCCTCATTTTCTTTTCAGCGATCTGCTTGACCTGCTCTTTGGTAATCTTGCCTACCTTTGAGGTATTTGGTTTGCCTGAGCCTTTCTCGATACCTGCTGCCTTCATGATAAGACCGGCCACAGGAGGTGTTTTGACGACAAAGTCATAACTGCGATCTTCATAGACGGTAATGTGAGCTGTCACAGTCTCCCCGGCAAATTCCTGAGTAACTGCATTAAATTTCTGCACAAAGTCTCCTATGTTAATACCCGCTTGGCCAAGTGTTGGGCCTAGAGGTGGTGCTGGAGTCGCTTTGGCGCCCATTGCTCGAACTTTTACTTTTTTGATGATTTTTTTAGCCATATAATTATTGCGGAATAAGAAGCATATCCGATTGCTCTACCTTACTCTAAATCTTCTTGACTTGCAAGAAATCAAGTTCAACTGGGGTTTCGCGACCGAACATTGAAACAAGGACTTTAATCTTACCTCGCTCATGGTCAATACCGTCAATTCTGCCTTCAAGCTCTTTAAACGGTCCATCATTGATACGAACGATTTCACCGACATCGAGATTGATGTTGTGTTTAGCAGTCTTGGCGCCTTCCATCTTGCCGAATAGTGCAGTAATCTCTTCTTGATTTAGTGGCACAGGATTAACACCCGCACCAACGAACCCAGTAACTCGAGGAGTATTTCTAACCACAAACCATGAGTCATCAGTCACGATCATGTCGACAAGTACATATCCTGGATAGACTTTTTCTTCAACTTCGACTCGTTTGCCGCCTTTGATCTTGATTTTCTTTTCTGTCGGCACTATAACCGCAAAAATCTTATCATGCATACCGAGTGATTCAATACGCTGCAATAAATTACGCATAACTGCGTTTTCATAGCCAGAATACGTATGTATTGCGTACCAATTGCGTGTCCCTAATGTTTCTTGTTTTGACATATAGTTAAAATGGAAGAATTGTTTCTAATCCTTTTGAGAACAAGAAGTCAAACAAACCTAAGAGGTACGCTAAAATACCAGAGATAATGAGGACAGCAATAGTTAAGAGAATTGCCTGTTGTCTGGTTGGCCAAATAACATGTTTGAGTTCTGCTTTTGTTTCTCGTAAATAGGTGATAATTTTCATATTTATTAAAAACCGCCCCGGAGGGCTTAATACATTCATAGTAGCAAGCAAGCCTTCTGAAGTCAACATGCACAAAAAAACCGCCCTTATGAGCGGTTTTTTTGAAATTGCGTTTATCGAATTTCGTAGGTAATCGTTACGCTTGAGGTTATTTTGTTCTCACCTGCTGGCAGCTGTGGTGCCTGAGATTCATTGGCAACACTATCCATAGTCATACCTCCTTTGGCATAGTACATAGGCATTGGATAATTGCCGGATTCACTAAAACCAACTACGCCGACAATTTTTACACCTAATTCTTTGGCAAGTTCGTCGGCTTTGGCTTTAGCGTCATTGATAGCATTAGTACGAGCTTCTGCCTGAAGAGCTGTATCATCATCAATAGTAAAATTTGGACCAATTATTTCTGTCATACCTGCTCTAACCAATGCTTCAATAACATCGCCTGCTTTGCCTGTATCACGAACCTTAACTTCGAGTGTCTCTCGGATTTCATAGCCTGTAATTTTTGGATTTGAAGGACACCCCCGATCATAGTAGCCATAGCATGTCTCATAGACTGGGTTGGCCATGTAACTTATAGTTTTAACATCAGTCGATAAAATGCCAAGCGCTTCCACTGCTGCTAAAGCTTTTTCTTCTCGTGCAGTTGCATTGCTTTGTGCGTCACTAATAGTATTTGCTTTTTCAATAACAGTAAAATCAATAGTTGCAATGTCAGGAATTGCAAATACTTCTCCAGTGCCAGAGACATTAATTGTTGTTCCTGCAACCCCGCCTACATAGTGATAAGCTTTGGCGGTATTAAGAAACTGCATAAAAAGAAACAATACCAGAGCAACAGCTCCAGCTGTAAGGATATAAAAAAGTACTTTTTGTTCTTCGTGTTTTATGGTAATCATATATTTTCTATGGCGTATGGAAGAATATTTTCTTACATACTGATTAAATAATAATTATACATGCACATTGCTAACACTATCAACGGGAGCCTTAGGCTTTGTGCTTTGAAAGAATTTCTTTGTTTCTGCGTATGGATCAACTCCAAGCAAAGTTTGCACTGCACCTTCCCGTTTCGCGTGACCAGAAAGAGCTACAATAAACCGAAGCATTGTCCCAATCCCTAAAAATACATAGATGATAGTAAATATTTTAGCAGCATCAGTACTTGGTACCAATTGCCCCCCGGCGCCGACAGTTGAAAGTGTGGTAACACTAAAATATAACGCATCCAAATATTTCCAATGCTCGACAAAATGGTAAAATATTGAGCCTGAAATTAAAAGTATAACTAAAAATGTCAGTAAGCTCCGAAGCTCTCGATCACGCAATACATCTCGCATCGTTCTCGTAAAGCGCACAATCATAAGAATAAAAGTTGCACTCATGACTGCCTTACTTAATCGCAAGCAATGTCACATCAAAAATAAGTGTAGCATTCGGAGGAATAGTCCCCGGAATACCTGACGGACCATAAGCTAAATTGCCTGGAATAACAAGCTTGCGCTCTTCACCAACTTTCATACCGGCAACACCCTCATCCCAACCTGCAATCACCTGATGCGCACCTAAAGGAAAATCAAACGCCCCTCCGTGATTGGCACTAGCGTCAAATATTGTTCCATCTTCGAGCATACCAACATATGAAACAGAGACAGTCTGGCCGCTTGCTGCTATAGCGCCAGTGCCTTCTTTTATAATGGTATATCTAAGACCACTTGCAGTTGTTGTTTCTTGCATATCTAAAGTATTTGATTGATTGGTAGTATCCTCAATTGAGGATGAACGCTTATGCATACCAATAGCAATCGCTAAAATAATAAGAATACCCATAATAGCACACGCACTCATAATTTGCTTTTTATTCATATGCTCTAGTATAACGTTGCAAATTGGTAAAAGAAAGTATGCTACACTAATTCCATCTTAGGTAAAGAGATACAAATCACTATGCTTACACAAAAAGATTTACTCACAGGTAAATCCAACAACTCATGCCAAAGAAGTCCTCAGTGATATTGAAACGCTTCGCTAATAATAAAAACCCTGCTTAGCAGGGTTTTTATTATTAGCGAACTATTGAATATTAGTATTTAATTCGTCAAAATTCGTCGCATCGAGATCTTCTGATATATCATTAAGCTCATCAGAATAGGTATCATTTCCAGACTGAATTGATGCTTCTTCCTGTATGACTGTTGGTGCTTCTACTTTTTCGCGTTGCATGAAGAAGTACACGCCGCCCGCGATAATAATAGCAATGACAAGTACAATCGCAAGCGATGAACCTTTTTTGTTTTCTGGCTCCATATTTGGCAAAGTGTTAGATGTGTTTGTATCCATATAAATAATTATTGTGTGCTAGTTGCTTGATCGAGAATAGTATTTGTTGTTGTATTGACAGGAATATCATTGGCCGTAGGTGAAATAGTCGTAGTATTTTTTACTTGCCCAGAAGTAGATCCTGAGACTCCTAAAACAGCTTTCATATTTTCAATAATCGCTGTCAGTGCTTTCTTGGCTGTAGTAATTTCTTGACGTAATGCTTCTGCTTTGCTTTTTAGGCTGCCATCAGCATTTGTATCTGTTGTTGCTGAAGCTTGAAGCGCCGCCAAATCTCTTTCTGCAAGATCTATAGCATTGTTAGCAGTTTCCAACATAGCTTCAAATGTACTAGTATCACGGCCGGTTGCTTGTACTTTGGCAATCCTACTTTCTATCCGAGTAGCAATCTCATGTAACATCACAATTGCATTTGTAAAGCGCTCTGTTACATTTTCTCGAACCTTAATTATCTCCCCTGCTTTTTCTTCGCCAAATTTTTGACTGAGCATATCTTTGCGCGCGGCGAGGCTTGATTTAAAAACTGCTGTATCACCTTCCATTTTTGTTACCCGTGATTGCATAAGCTTTTCTATCTCAGCCCTATTTCTAGGAACAGGCATGGTCTTGGCCTGACTATTAGATAGGGGCAACAGTTTTGTTTTTGGTACCACTGTGTCGGTATTAGTTCCAGTATTTGTATCCATCTCAGTATTCGTCGTACTGACACTTTGAGTTTCAAGCTTTGGTGGCATCATATTGTTACCCGGTAATCCAATCGCATGAGCACCATGGGCGGAAACCATAAAAACCATAACAAAAATAGCTATATATGTTTTCATTTTTATGAAATTAAATTATAAGAGGCACTATAAGATGTGGCTTACAGATACCAGTGTAAGTATAGCAAACAAAGCAAATTAGCTATCCACATCTTTAGAGTTTCGAGAAGGACTAGCGGCAAGGCCTTGCCAGACTTGTTCCCATTCTGCAAGTTCTTCACAATGTACTTTCCTATAGAGAGAGAACGCAAGGGGTGTTTCTATTTCAATACTTTTATTTTCTTTTGTTTTCATGCCAAAAAATAAGAGTGGATCAACAGCAACTATCACATCTTTCTTACGGAACTCCATCTGGATGTGCACATGAGAAATAGTGCCATGTATATTGCCTGTCTTTCCTACGCGCCCAAGCGCGCGAGTAGCTTCAATAGGCAAAAGCGGATACGTATGGAAACTTATTTCACGCAGAAACTTCTGACGACGATTAAACTTAACCGTAAATTTTGATAAATGCATATACAGACTATACAGAACAAAACCGTCTTCTGTTTTTATTTCTGGGTGTGATAACAATACATATTTGCCATTTGTTTCGTTAAATCCAGAATATTCAAAAATACCAGATGCTATTGGATAGACCAAGGTTCCAGTGCGGTTGGGAATATCAATGCCAATATGGAAATAATTCGACTTGTGTTTGATTGGATGATAGCGAAAACCAAAATAGCCGAAATGCTTATCAATCTCTCGACTGCCGCGTTTTATAGGAAATTGCAATCCATCTAGTCGTTTGACTATTTTGTATAATTTCTCCCAGAATTTTTTATCTTTGTCTGGAATATAGTGCTCAATTTTTGAAGCATAAACACCAGGGCGTTTTTGTATGTGCTTTCCAATTGGTGGCAACAAAATCACGATACTTAAAGTATACTCCAGGTTTTTTGGGTTACCAACCTGCTTTCAATAAGCTACTATCTTAACTATTTTTCTCGATAGCAACAACTTCCCCATCGCGGAGCGTAATAATCCGATTAGCCAAATGGGCATACTCATCTTCGTGGGTAACCATAATAATGGTCTGCCCTTCTTTGTGTAAATCTATAAAAGCATCAAGCACGGCTCGAGACGTTTCGCTGTCTAAGTTTGCAGTCGGCTCATCAGCAAAAATAATTTTTGGATTATGCGCAATCGCTCGCGCAATAGCGACTCGCTGCTGCTGACCTCCCGATAATTGTGACGGTAAACTGTGCAAGCGATTACCAAGACCAACTCGTTCAAGCGCCTGCTCGGAAGCAAGCATCGCTTCGGATGTTGCAGCACCTTGCATCAAAAGTGGTAAACTCACATTCTCAAGTGCAGTGAGCGAAGGTAATATTGCATAGTCTTGAAAGACATAGCCCAAATGTGCAAGACGAAATTCTGTTCGCTCATGACTTGAAAGATCATTAGTGGCAATACTGTCAATAAAAATTGTGCCACTTGTTGGATGATCTAATAGTCCTAACTGATACAAGAGTGTACTTTTCCCTGATCCAGATCGGCCGGTAATAGCAATAAATTCTCCAGTCTCGACCCGAATATCAATATTTCGAAGCGCAGTAACAGGACCTGCACCACTTTGAAATGTTTTAGTTAATTGTTTTGTTTCGATCATATAATTATCTGCCAAGTATGGCATCAAGTGTATTTTGTTTAATGACAATTCTCGCAGGGATGTAGCCGGCAATAATAGTTGCTACAAAAAGTATAATAGCTCGCACCAGTGTCCCGGATATTGTGGCTACTAAAATACCATCTGAAAATGGAAAATCAATCGGATGTGCTGCAATAAGAGGCTTAAGAAGAAGAAAGACAATGAGCACACCAAATCCGACACCTGCCATTGAATAGAAAAGTGACTGCATAACATACGAGAATTGTATTGCTTGCCCAGAAATACCAATACCTTTCAGTATGCCAATAAATCGTCTGCGGGTAATGGCATTGACGAAAATAACAATGAATATTGTAATCGATGCTACCGCAAGACCGATCGATCCAATAATATTTCCAATGAGTGCAAATGTGAGTTTTATATCTTTAAGAAATTTAGGCTGAGCTTCCTGCCAGGTTTGAATGCGGGCATTTTCTGCGACACCCGAAGCAACAAGCGCTGCCTTAAACTCATCGGCCATCTTTGGGTCTGCAAGCTTGATCACAATTTCATCAAGATTCAGATCGCTTCGTCCGATTAATTTCCTGATTTCTGTATCAAGCATAAAAATTCTCGAGTCAACCTCACCGACTTTGCCTTTGATAATACCCTTTACTATTACTTCACGAGAATTACCAGCAATATTGAGTCGCACCTTGGATCCGACTTCTACATTTTTGAGTGTTTGAAATCCAGGGGAATCAATCGGCGTATATTTAAAAAGTAAATCACCTCCTATTAAAATACTGTCAGTATCACCTGGCTCTAAGTATTCCCCCTCTACAACGAGCGAACCAAGCCCAGTAACTTTATCTTCGTTAACTGGATCAATACCGGCCACTAACCCACCAGCACTACTAATGATTTGATTTGGTTTGAGCGTCTCTTTGTAATTTGATTCAATTTTACCACCCTGCGTATAACGTCCAGTATAAGCCACAAAGCCGGGTATAGTTTTTATAATATTAATTATTTCAGAACTTTGATCGATATATGAGCGATCAGAAAAAGGTGAAATGATAATATCACTCGTATAGTGGATTTTATTTGCCTCTTCAGAACCTTGAATGAGTCCAACGAGAATACCCGAGACAACAATGAGATTCAGAAACGTAAGTGTCATCACAAAAATAATAAGTCCTGTCGTCCATTTGTTGGCATGGATAATGTCACGATAAGCCAAAAAAGCCCCAACCTTTAGGGATATTCTGGTTTTCGCTAATTTACTCATACTCGATTTCTGCATACAACGTACTATAGCAGAAAAAGCATGTATTCATACTAGAGAGATACTACTTACTGTTCTACACACCGTGATTGCACGAGCCACTCATGAAGATATTTTAATATGCTTATTTCTACTACTTGAATATTGAAACCATAATTTTGCAAGCTCAACAAGTGCCACATTGAGCACGAGCCACACGCCGACTACCCAGAGCCACGAGAGTGGTAGTGGTGCTATACCAAACACTTCGCGCATAAATGGTATGGTAATTGTCGCGATCAATATGAGAAATGCAATGAGAACACTCAAGTTGAGTTTTTTGTTTGAGAAAACATTGTACGAAAAAAGTGGGCGGTGCAGACTTCGAAATGAAAAGGCCACCACTAAAATATATGAAGAAAAACAAACAAAGAATATTGAGCGCGCGACCGGTACAGCAAGTCCGATCGATATAAGCCACCAATAAAGGAAGAAAAGGAGCACTGAAGTCATTACACCAATACCAAGGGAAATCACCTTGACCTCTTTTGTAAATAAATCTTTTGCAAATGAATGATGATTTTTTTCCTTATCAAGATCTTGATCAAACGCAAATGCGAGTGCTGGTAGACTACCTGTAAAAAGATTAACCCAAATAATCTGTAGCGCAGTAACAGGAAGCGCGATGCCCGCGACCAAGCTTCCACCGACCACAATGACCTCATCCAAAGAATTAGACATCAGGTACATAAACGTTTTACGTACATTCGCAAGAATCCGTCTTCCTTCATCGATTGCCATAGTAATGGTCTGGAAATTATCATCAAGTAACACCAGATCTGCTGCACTTTTTGCTACATCACTTCCAGACCCAAGTGATACTCCAATATCCATTGCTTTCAATGCTGGGGCATCGTTTACACCATCGCCTGTCATTGCCACCACCTCACCTAAATCCCTATAGAGCATACCCACCCGCAACTTGTCTTCTGGTGTCACGCGGGCAAAAATCTTGATGCGTGGAATAATTTCTTTCAATTCTTCGTCATTCATTGTATGAATGTCATTACCTGTAATTATTTCTGTATCCGTCACATGCCAACCAAGCGCTGTTGCTACCGCAAGCGCTGTACCTCGCAAGTCTCCCGTCATAATCACGACTCGCACACCTCGTGCCTCAATCGTGCGAATCGCTTCCGGCACCTCTTCGCGGATCGGATCATGGAAAGACAAGATACCTTTAAATTCAATGTTGGTTATTGCGTCCGGATGCATGCGCGACACTTCTTCGTGCCTGAGTGTACCGAGCGCGATCAAGCGCTCGCCGCGTGAGCTAGTCTCATGGATCCATGATTCAATACGCAAATATTCATCTTTCCCGATCGCTGCTCGTTTGAGCAACACATCGGGAGCTCCCATCACTATATACATGCGGTCATGCGAGGACACTGAAAATTTATTGGTCGAATTGAAAGGAATATGCAAAAGTGATTTTTTGGAAAGCATTGAGTCGATCGAAATGTGGTGCAGAAGGCACGCCTTTGCAATATTCACTTCAAACGGCCGTCCGATAAACTTCCATTCGCTCTCGGGTGATTGTGGATTTTCAACAACCACATCTATGTTGGAAAGTGCGAGTGTCAAAATACTTTTTTGTTCCGGAGAAAGATGCGCAAGATGTCCTGAAGTATGCGAGGGCAGAAGAAGAACCGAGACTGGATACACGCCGACAAGCTGCATGTCGGCTTTGGTAAGTGTGCCTGTCTTGTCTGTCATGATCATCGTCGTAGATCCAAGTGTCTCAGCTGCTGCGAGTTTCCGCACCACGCCCTTCCTCGCTGCAATACGCTCGGCGCCGACCGCAAGAATCACTGTAAGCGCTATCGGCAATGCTTCCGGAACAGCACCGACGGCAACAGCAAGCGAAAGTACGAGCATATTAAAAATTGGTTCACCTTTCAAAAGCCCCAGGACAAAAATAGCAACTACGATCAGAATCGTGATGCAAAAAATAAACCATGACAATTTCTTAATGCCAGTCTGTATCGGGGTGGGGGCGCGGTCAATCGAGCTGACGATCCCAGCTATCTTCCCGATTTCAGTATGTATGCCCGTATGCACAACGAGCGCAGTTGCAAAACCTTCCACAACAAGCGTCCCTGCGTGGACCATGTTGATGCGGTCCGCAACCAGCACCGCTTCGGCAATCTGATCAACCTTTTTTTCGATCGGGAGCGATTCACCAGTCAGTATGGCTTCATCGATACGCAGATTGTTTACAGAAATAAGCCGTGCATCTGCCGGTACTCTCGAACCATACGATAGTTTGATAATATCTCCAGGGACCAACATCATCGAGTCGATTTCTTGTTCGATTCCCTCACGCATAACTCGCGAACGATCCTTGATGTAGGTCGCAAGCTGATCGAGCGTGTGTTCAGCGTGATACTCGCGATAAAATCCAAGTCCCACATTTACCACAACCGCGCCGATGATGACACCCATGTTGACCCATTCACCGAGCACCCCGGTAAGTACTGCCGCTCCGACGAGTATAAAAATCAGCGGACTTGCAAACTGTTTTGCAAGCAATCGCGTCACGCTTGCACGTTCGCGTCTTTGAAAATCATTACTGCCATACTCTGCCACCCTCGTAGCTACCTCTACCTCTGTGAGGCCTTCAGGACGTGCTTCTAATTTCCGCAATAATTCATCAGCGGTTGCAAACCATGGCGCTGAAATTGATACTTTTTTATCCATACTTAGGGTAGTCTGTATTCTAAAGACTTCTCATTGGTAGTAATAATTACTATCTTACCTTATTTATGGTAAAAACTTTCAATAGTTCACTATTCAGAATTAATTTACTGGCAGTATTCCCAAAAATCTTTTTTATAATTCGTTGCGCTCGCGACACCTGTCCCTATATACCCTCTGCCACCAATACTAAAACCAGTAGCATTATTGCGAGCTATTCCCCCGAAGTCCGCTTTTTGTGTCCATGAATCAGCTATCGAATCATATTCCCAAAAATCTTTCTTGTAGCCACTTACTGCATTACCTGTCCCCACATATCCCTTGCTGCCAATAGTAAAACCCACTGCACCATCGCGTGCTACCCCACCAAAATCTGCTTTTTGAGTCCACGTGTTTAGAGTTGGATCATATTCCCAAAAATCATTCTTTTTACCCAACTCATCTTCTCCTGTTCCAAGGTATCCTTTTCCATTCAATGCAAAACCAACCGCCCTACTTCGAGCAGTCCCCGCGAAATCAGCTTTCTGCGTCCAGGTATCCGTGGTCGGATCATATTCCCAGAAAAAATTATTATTCGGGCTATTGATATTGTGCCCGGTGCCAATATATTCTTTAGAATTTAGTGAGGAGGCAACACTTTGATGCCAGCTAACAACATTAGCACTTGCCTTCTGTGTCCAAGTATTCAACGCAGGATCATACTGCCACATATCATCAAACGGACCGGTCGCCCAATTTATCCCTGTCCCCACATATCCCTTGCCGCCGATCGCAAAACCGACAGCTGCCATACGAGCAGTCCCCGCGAAGTCCACTTTTTGGGTCCAGGTGTTTGTGAGTTGATCATACTGCCAAAAATCTTTACGAAATTTATTTGTTCCGCCATTATATGCGTATCCCGTTCCCACATATCCTTTGTTGTCGATAGAAAATCCTACGGCTTCATGGCGCCCCATACCCCCAAAATCTGCTTTTTGCGTCCAGGTATTTGGCGTACACGCCGCGAGCGCCACGTTTACCGTCGTCTGTGCCGATGTCGTATTCGCGGTGCCGATTGCAGTCAACTTAAAGAGTGTTGTTTGCGTAAGCGGTCCCGTGACAATAGAACCTTCAGCTATTGGTGCAGCTGCCCCCACGCCCTGATCGATCGATCCTGTATTGCAGTTTACTGTCTTCCAATTGAGCACGGTCGTCTGTCCATAGGTTACGGTTTGCGGTGTTGCATTAAAAATAGAGATCGTGCATTGCGGTGGCGGCACAACCGTCACAATCTTGGTGGCTGATGTGGTGTTGATAGAGTTTGAGGCGGTCAGGATGAAAATGGTTGTTTGCGTAAGAGGGCCGGATGAAATAGTACCATCTACGGGAACATTGCCGGTCACAGGTGAGATAGAAACAGTCGTGCAGTTGGTGGTGTTCCACGTGAGAGTAGCAGTGGCGTTGTAAGGAATAGATGGCGGTAATGCAGTGAAAGAATTAATCATACACGGAGTAGGAATCCCAACCGTCACTTTAGCAGTCGCAGTGATAGTATTGGTGTCTCCGACGGCAGTAAGAAGATACACTTTTGTAGAAGTGAGCGGACCGGTACCAACTGATCCTGTAGGAAAAGGCGAGTTAATAAGAGTCGTAGAACCTTGCGTGATCGCATGGGACATGCAGCCTGTCGTGGACCAACTAAGAGTAGAGGATCCACCTGAAGCAACTGTAGCAGGCACAGCTTTAAACGAAATAATCGCACATGGAGCAAGGGTTTCATCATCCGCAGAAACCGTAAAAGGGTTGCTGTATGTAAAAGCTACAACTATAAGGACTCCCCAAAATATGTTTTTCATAAGCGCGTTATATCATATGCGTATTATTTGTCAAATACAGAGTAGTTGACTTATTTGATAATTTAAGGTACAACGTTACCAAGCTGTTACTCGCGCCTGGACCTTTCCTTGCGGATAAAGAGCAGTTTCTTAACAAAAAAATAACAAGAGATGAAAAAGATTACAACTTTTTTTCTTGCACTGACACTGTCGTGCATTGCAGTTTACTCACAATCACCACCTGTGATAGAAGAGGTTAAAAACATTGGAGGCAGCGCTAATGACTCTGCGTGCGGTTCAATTGTAACCCCGGATGGGGGCTACATTATCTTTGGCAGAACTGAGTCTGAAGATGGTGATGCTCCAAACAATTTCGGGAAATATGATGCCTATGCAATAAAATTTAATTCTGCCGGCACCAAAGTATGGGGAAACAATTTTGGTGGCAGCCAAAATGAAATTTTTAACAACGGTATTGCCCTTTCCGGCGGCGGATATGCATTTGTTGGTTATACATTTACTGCCAATGATAGCGATCAGGTAAAAGGTAAGCATGGAGGTGGGAGTACTAGCGACATCTGGTTTGTTAAAACAGATGCCCAGGGCAATCTTACTCAGCAGAAATGTGTAGGCGGATCTGGTAACGACATAGGTGTTGGCCTTACTGAATTAGCTAATGGAGGAATACTCATCTTCGGTAATACTTACTCAAACGATTTTGAGGTTTCCGAAAATTTTGGAGGATCTGATATGTGGCTAGTTGCCTTAGATGCAAATGCAGAAAAAGCCTGGGACTTAAGCTACGGAGGAAGTGGTGATGATGCAATTAATGATATTTACGTTTCAGGCACTCAAACCAGTATCGCTGGAAAAACAAACTCTCTGGACTTCGGTTATTATTACAGTACAGGAGGTAATGATGGAGTATTTTTGAAGATCCAAAATTCTAATGGCTTGCAATTAGGTCTGACAATTTTTGGAAGCACCTCAGATGATGAATTTATTTCTATCACTGCAGATGGAAGTACACTACTTCTTACCGGTACCACATCTGATGCAGGAACTGAAGACTTCTGGTCCGCACGCATAGACGATAATGGTAATCTTTACTGGCAAAATCTTCAGGGAGGTTCAGGAAGTGATCAACTAAATAGTGGCTGTTTCAAGGGACCTTTTGTGTTTACTGTAGGATCGACGAATTCCAACGATGGAGTATTTGTAAATAACCATGGTGGAACCGACGGATTTATCGACAAAAGAGTCTTACAGGAGTATGAACAGGGTGCACTTGAATGGCAAATGTTAGTCGGAGGAAGTGGTGATGATGCTATCGTATCAATTACCGATCTCGGTAGTGGAAGTTACCGTGTTGTTATGAATAGCAACTCTACTGACGGAGATCTTGCTGCTGGCAACCCAAAGGGCGGAAGTGATATTGTCATTGTAAGACTCGGAGGTGACTTTCCGACAAATGGGGATAACATCATTGATGAACAATCAATAAATGTTTATCCAAATCCTGTTGCAGATGTTGCCACTATTTCGTTCGGTAATATTGCACCGGAAGAATACGCAATAGTAAATATGCATGGACAGACTGTACTGTGTGGAAATTTGGTGCCTGGCACACAGAACATCATAGTTAACGGCAACGATTTGTCTACTGGTACTTATTTCCTTTACCTTTCTATTGGTGAAGAAATAATTACAAAAGAACTCGTAGTTCAAAAATAAAAAGAACAATGAGCCTTTCCAAAACATGGAAAGGCTTTTTTATTTTGACTTTTTATAATCCCTTAAAAATAGAGAAACTTACAAGACAGGCTCTTGTACTTGCTTCTTATACCAATGGTGCTCGATCGTATATTCGTCATAGCCATGGACGAATGTTGCGATAGCAGTACCGATAAGTATGAGGTGTGGCCAGACCGCTTCTCCAAAAAAGAGAAGTGACATCGTTAGGAACGAGAGGAAGAAGAGCGACGTGAATCGTATTTCAAATCCAATCATAAAGAAAAGACCAATCAGAAGTTCAAGTGCAAATGCACCGAAAACGAGAAACATCGGATCAAATGGAAAGTAGTTTGTTAGGTTATATTTAGCGACCGTATCAAGCGCAAGCGTGCCATGGAGAAACTTGGCGTAGCAAGAGGCAAACATAAGGGATACACCAAAGAGTATCCGCATAATCAGAAAGCTATACGGTCGTATATGAGCTGCCATTTGGGTCAACATAACTGACCAAGACGTAGGCTTTGAGTATATGCGATATGCACCGCCAAAAATAACAAGGACTGTTGCTTCACCTAAGTACGTAAAGTAGCTAACCATGTAGATTCCTTTTTTGGAAAACATATAAAGAAAAAGTAATCCAACGATAAAACTTCCAATTCGAGGAAAGAATCCAAAAAGTACTGAGACGCCCACAGCATAGACAATAAACTGAAATAAGAGTGTGTGGGCTGGGAAAAAGTAACTAAATGGTAATTCCAATCCAAAAATTGATCCATAATATGCACTTGCTATGAGCGCCAATCCGAAAGTTGCCTGTGCAATGTGACCTGCGTATGGTTTTATTTTGAACAGTAATGGATCAATCTTGCGTTCGAGCCATTTTGAGATTGAAAGAAAAAAGACAAGCGTAATACTAATGCAAACAACGAAGCCCCAAAAAAGAAACTCATACGTATGCCCTAAAACAACTTCTCTAAAATTAAGCGCTGGGGCTTGGAGGGCACTATTTACTTCCTCACTATTTAACACATAGACTTCATGTGCGCGAGCTATGTATGGCAATAGGATGGCACTAAGACCAGCTAGTAGGAAACCAAAACGTTTTGAGAGTTGCATAGAAAAAGTATATCAAGAAAAAGAACTTATTTGTAATTTTTATATGCTGCAATTTCACCTTTGTGGAAAGTATTGACGACACTTTGCTGCATACTATAATACATAGAGGCCGAATTTATTAAAGTATTGCTACTTATAATTATATGCTTAAATGGAGTGTTATTTTTCTCATCATTGCAATTATCGCGGGTTTACTAGGCTTTACGACAATCGCTGGAACCTCAATAGCAATTGCAAAAATTCTTTTCTTTGTATTTTTAGTTATATTTATTATTACCTTGCTTATTGGAGGAGCATTATTTAAAGGTATTAAAAATACAATTTCAAAGCAATAAAATTCCTAATTGTTGAAATAAAAACTCCCGTTCCGGGAGTTTTTATTATTTTATACGCGTTCTCCTATTTGCTGACGCCACATGGCAAAGTAGAGACCTTTTTTGTCTAACAGCTCATCATGATTTCCGACTTCGACTATGTTGCCTTTTTCTAATACATAGATACGGTCAGCATGCATAATGGTTGAGAGTCGGTGAGCAATAAGTACAGAAATTCTTTCATTGCCTACTGATACATCACGAATAGTTTTAGTAATTTCTTCTTCAGTAATTGAATCAAGTGATGATGTTGCCTCGTCAAAAATAAGAATAGTTGGTTTGCGTAATAATGCTCTGGCAACAGACAGGCGCTGTTTTTCGCCTCCTGAAACCTTTACCCCACCTTCACCAATAACGGTATCGAGCCCTGCCCCACCGCGCGCAAGCAAGTTCTGACATTGTGCAGAAGCAAGTGCACCTAGGCATTCATCGTCAGTTGCATACGGATTCACAAAGAGAAGATTTTCTCGTATCGTGCCAGCAAAAAGTTGAGTATCTTGTGTGACAAATCCAAACTGTCCTCGCAATACATTCATATCTAATGCATGCATCGGAATGTCATTAAAAGTTATCTCCCCTGATTTTGGTGTATATAATCCAACCAATAACTTAACTAAACTAGTTTTTCCTGAGCCTGAGGGACCGACGAAAGCAATCGTCTCCCCCTGAGTTACTTCAAATGTAATATTCTCAAGCGCTGCATTCCCTGCGCTTTTATATTTAAACGAAATATCTTTAAACGCAACGTGTGTAATATTTGGTATCTGAGTACTATTGTCAGGTTTTGGTTCAGACGGCGCGTGCATAATCTCTTCAAAGCGTTTAAGCGCAACCTGCGCCTCTCGATAGCTATTGATAACATTACCAAGCTCCTGGAGTGGCTGAAAAATAAAAAATGAGTATATATAGAGGGAGAAAAATTGGCCAAAGGTGACAATTTTGGCAAATACGAGATAGAGGAGGAATGCCAATATAAGGGTACGCATTAAATTAATAAGCGTTCCTTGTACAAATGAAATACTTCTAATGTAGCGGAGCTTCTTGAGCTCAAGCTTGAGTATTTTATCTGTTGTTGCATTCAGCCGATTTATTTCTTGAGTAACTAATCCCAAACTTTTCACAAGCTCAATATTTCGGAGTGACTCAGTCGTTGATCCAGCTAGTGCTGTTGTTTCAGCTAAAATAATTTTCTGAATCTTTTTCACTTTAGCTGTTAGGGCGTACGATAATCCACCAATAATAGGGATAGTGAGCGCATATACGACAGCGACGCCCCAATAAATTTTGGCAGCGTATATTGTGACAAAAATAAACCCGATAATCGAAACAAACAAGACATTAATGAAAGCATTTATAAATGTCTCACTTGAGGTTCTCACTTTCTGCAACGTACCGAGAGTCTCACCACTGCGCTGGTCTTCAAATACTTCGTATGGCAACGCAAGAGAATGTTCAATGCCATCATTGTAAATCTTTGCACCAGTTCGTTGGGTGACAGTATTTAAATAATAGTCTTGGAAATTTTTCGCGACCCGTGATACAAAGGCCGCACCAACAGCAAGTAACAAAAGATATGATACGCCTCTAAAAAACTCAACAAAAGTAAAAGAGTCAAACTTAGTAGCATAGTCATCTATAATATGGCGAAAAATGAGCGGATCTAGGAGCGAAAAAGTCTGATTAATTGTTGCCAATAGAATAACCCCAACACAGAGCCATGTATGCTGTTTTAAATACGAAACAAGAATCTTCATGCTGTAATTTGAGGAGCTGGTGCGTCCATACCTGCCCAAAGATTAATCGTGCCAATCGAAGCATCACTACTTGCTTTGATATACAAGAACAGCTGCATTTTATATGCTGTTATCATTTTTAACGCATCTAAAATAAAAAATCTTTTCTCTGCAGTCCTGCCCCAGAGTGAGAGTGCTTTTCCTAGTTCAGCATCATCAAATTTCTCATATAGCTCTTTCATTTCTATCTCTTGTTTGTCCATCATTACGGCAAAATTCTCTAGTGTTATTCCTTCTGACTCTGTGATATAGCCAGTAAAACCTTCAGCTCTCTCTTCGAGCACTGCTCGGAACACTCCTTTGCCCATTCTTGCTATGTACTGCATAAGCTCAAGTGTTGTTCTTTGTTTTTCTGTTGGCCTATGATCAAGCCCATCTGGTGATATTTTCTCTCCTAAATGTTTAATAATTCTTATTTCATTGCTAAACGATGACCAGATTTCTTCTTTTGTATACATGTGAATAAAATGATTAATAAGTCCCGCAAGTATAGCAAACTATGCTAAATAGAAAAACCACTCAAAATAAAAACTTAACTTGCCTTAAGTTGTTCATATTCAAAGCATACACACTTAAAACTTACACGGGCAATACATTGTCTGATAAAACATTTATTTTAGGCAAATAAACTCAGTAAAGTAGCGATCCATGCTTGCCATCCTGCTGGCTCATCACCATGATCAACTTGATCGCGCTCTTGTACTGACTGAAGATAATAATCAATCATAGAAGGATCTATTGTCATCCCTGGATACGGTTCTTGACTAGGAGGTACCCGATTAACAACTTTTTGCACTAATACCTTAAGTCTTATATCTGCAAGCCCATATTTTTGAAGCATAATCGTCTGTACCTCTGGATCACCAACTTTGAATACTTCATAGACTATTTTGTCGTAATTACCAAATTGACCGATAGTAGGATCAATGTACATAAATCTGTTGTCAAAGTAGATTTCAAGCCATGCATGATCAACCATATGTTGGTCTTTTTTACTTTCTGGATTCTGAAAAGCAAAGCTGAATCGCTCAACTATTTCATGTGTATTGCCGTGATAGGTAGCACCAATTGGAAGCTCATTATTAAAGAATTTTTGGTTAAGTATTTTTGCCAACGCATAACTTGAAGGGCCACAACCCCACGATGGAATATTATTTTCTTGAGATAAGGCTTTAACTGTTGCAATAAATTCAGGCGAAATATTATCGAGATATGCCCCTATTTCTTGAATTTTTTTATCATCATCATTTTTCCAAAAAATAATAGATTTATTATGAGTTGCAGTTGTATATATCTGCCAACCAAGTTGACCGAGAGTAAGCAAGAGTGTAAAACAAGCAATACAGAAAGTTGCCACAATCTTTCTGTTTATTTTTTTTGTTTGATTTTCCATACAGATCATTCAAAATCCAAATGTCGTATCTATAGTAACTAATTATCTTTCTTGCCTGCTGATTGCGTTGTTGTATGCACATGAATAACAGATTCATCGGGCGACGCGGGAATAATGAGGATTGAGATACCATATGCAATAAGTCCCGGGATGAGGCCTGTCACAAATGACAGAAAAAGAAATACTACTCGAATAAGTACTGGATCTATTTCAAAATACTCTCCTATACCACCACAAATACCACTTACTACTCGATTTGTCTCACTTCGATAAAGTCTTTTCATGTGGGTAGTATAGCAAGTAACAAGTTACCTGACCAAACAAAAAATGCCTTTGGGCATTTTTTGTTTGGTCTTATAATTTTGGACATGTTTCTTGAGTCCAAGTAGTGTAGAGTCCTTGTGTTATCTTGCCCCAAAGGCCATCAACTTTAGTTCCGAGAATTGTTTGAGCTGTCTTAATGCCACTAAGTGATTTTGGTCCAATAATACCATCAGTCACTAGTTCCGGAGTAGCTGCATCTAGTTGATTGACTGCCTTTTGTACCACCTTTGCATCTTCACCTTTGAGTCCAATTTTAACAAGTAAAACAGGAGTTCCAGCAACTTCACATCCAAGCGCAAAGTCACTAGGATCTATTTCATTATCATCGAGGGTACTTGTACAACCTGGATCACTCGGATAATCCATCTTGCCATCACTATCATTATCTTGTCCATCACCGCAACTGTAGGAAATATAGTTACCACCGGAGCCAGCTGGAGGAGCTGGAGTTTCTTCAACAATTACTTCTTCATCAGCTTCATTATCATCATTACTATCGGTACAACCTGGATCATCTGCATCAATAATACTGTCACCATCATTATCAACATCATCTCCGCACTGATAGGTTACAGTATTGCCTGTTGTAAAGGTTTGATCACTAGATGTTGCTATATTGCCACTTGCATCTGTTGATATAAGTGAAACATAGTAAAGCGTACCTGGAGTAAGGCTCTGTAGTGTAACGGAATGACTAGTAACACGAGGTAATGTGTCACTCGTACCAGTCGTTAAACCGTAACTTGTTGTAGTGCCATAGTTTACTAGCGTCGAAGCTAATTCATCAGTTGTCCAAGTGGCTACAGCCGTAGTATCCGTAGGGGAAATTGTAATACTTGATATTACTGGAGCAGTGATATCTGGTGTATCTGGTGTCACTTCTGTATAACTAAAGCCTGCTGAACAACCAGAGACATTACCAGAACTATCAGTTGCCGTTGCTTTAAATGTTGTTGTTGAATTGTCTGCAACTGAGACTGTGAGACCTGGGGAGGCAAATTTATTTGACGTGCCGGAAATAACAACACTTTCGGCACATGCGCTATCTGCGTATATTTTTACTGTTGTACCACTTGGTGCTGTTCCTTTTAGTTTTGGACTATTGTTGTTTGATCCAGAAATTGGATTAGCAGAAGTGATTGTTGGAGTTACCGGTAAAACAATAGCGAGTGTTGTAAAGAAATTATCCGACGAAGCCCCAATATTCCCTGCCGCATCTTTTGATTTTACAGAAAAATGGTACAGCGTATTGGCAGCTAGTCCGGTTATTGTCACGGTATGGTTAGTCACTTTGGGGGAAATATTTGTTTCGCTTGTCGAATTAGTATATGAGGTTGTTGTACCATAATCTACACTGGATGAAGATGCTTCATTAGTAGACCAGGTAATAGTTGCTGTCGTCTGGGTAGATGTAACACCGATTGAAGAAATAACTGGATCAGTAGTATCTGGTGTCACTTCTGTATAACTAAAGCCTGCTGAACAACCAGAGACATTACCAGAACTATCAGTTGCCGTTGCTTTAAATGTTGTTGTTGAATTGTCTGCAACTGAGACTGTGAGACCTGGGGAGGCGAAAGCTGCTGCAGTTCCAGAAGTAACCGCACTGCCAGTACAGCCAGCTGTTGTATAAAGTGCAACAGTCGTGCCTGAGTCAGCAGAGCCTAGAAGCTTCGGGCTTGTATTATTCGATCCAGAAATTGGATTTGAAGAAGTTATAGTAGGCGTGACTGGAGGAATTACAACAGCTGCGTCTGTTGTAAATGTATTATCTGAAGAAGTGCCTGTATTGCCACTTGCATCTTTTGACTTCACATCAAAATGATAGGCCGTATTTTGCGTAAGCCCAGTAATCGTAACTGAATGTTGAGTTACCATTGGCAATACATCCTCTTCAGTTGTTGTTCCGTATGAAATTGTCCTACCATATTCAACAATAGAAGAAGCATTTTCATTAGTATTCCAGGTTATTGTGGCAGATGTTTCACCAGGATCAACCGCAATTGAAGATATAACTGGATCAGTTGTATCTGGCACTACAATATCACTTATAACTACGGTAATTGGATCACTCTGTTCTGATGTATTACCACTTGTATCTGTAGCACTAACCGCGAAGATATAGGTGCCAGCAGAAAGACCAGTAATTGTTGCTGTATTGGTTGTTACTGTTGCAACGACATTGCTTGTTTTATCATTAATGTTATTTTGATTTGCATTTGGAGTCAGTGCACTCTTAATACTGCCACCAAAATCAACAATACTATTAACAACAGTTGAGAATGTACTTTGTTGTTTTGGTCCCGGGCCCGTGGTCGTTTCATCAACCGGCGTTGGCCGCTGCCGCACCGGGGTATCAGAGACTGGAGATGGATCTGCATCAATAACTCTAGCTACCCCAGTAAAATTTTGATTACTGTGGGTGAGTATAAAATAACCACCGCCAATAATAACAGCGAGAAGTAACACTATTTTTGCTGCGTTGTAGTTCGGATTAGAAAAATTCATATTGGTTTTAATTTTAACATACTAATACGATTAAGTTAATTACTACTCGATGCATAACATTCCATGTACAGTTAATTTAAAATTTTTGTAATATTACTATAGCTTTGTGGGCAACCACCTACAATAACATCAGTATATAGTTTTGAAAAAATATCCGGAATAATCTCATCAGCATGCCCTACTTTATGACCCGTATCAGGCCAATGGGTAAATGTTGATGGAATAACAGTCATAATCTGATCAAAAGCACTTTTAACCAATGTGTAGTCAAGTGTAGCATCATCTTCACCATGATAATCATGCATTGGTCCATCGTTCGCATCAAGAAATGTATTAAGCATTGTCATAGTCACACCTCCTGGATGTCCAGCAGCAGAACAAATCCATGATGGTTCACTCATATTACTCAAACTCACTCGCGCATCGCTTGTAATCGCTACATTATTCATGTTATTACCAAGCATATCAGCCGTAAATGAAGTAAGTCCACCTGCCGAGGTACCTGTTGCCACAATTCGATTTTTATCAAAATTATAAAGTCCAGCATTCGCGCGAGCCCATCGCACCGCAGCTGCAAGATCGGTGCCTGCTAAAATTTGATTGGCATTATTAAAATTACCGCCACCTGCACCTCGATAGTTTATCGATGCACATGCCCAACCTCGCATGGTGAAATCCTTGCACCAACCACTGTCAGCCTTATCTCCCCCGCCACCATGTAGATTAAATGCAAGTGGTAATCGTTCGTTGGATTCATTTGGTGGTAAATATAAATCAAGTTTTAAATCAGAATTATCATTATCTGGAGCTGATGCGTATTGAATATTAGCTATTTTAGTTACCTCTGCAAATTCATATATTTCATTACAATAACGAATTGACCCGGTATCATTAGTATTACTTGTTACACAATTTGTCGATCCTCCTATTCCTACATCATTTTGCCCTTCTTCATTGCCGTCTTCATCAATAATCTGATACACCGTATACTCTTCTATCTCACCACTATTATCTATTGATGGATCCCATGTAAGTGTCACGCTAGATGGTGACTGTTCGGTTACTTCAATATCTGTAGGTGGAGTCGGTGGAACTTTATCTTCAATTGATAGCTCTTCACTATCTAGGCCTTCGATCCTGGTAATACTAAATGGCCTGAGCACTACAGCACTTGTACCGGAAAAAGAAACCGAATCCCCATCAATAATTGGAGTAAAGGCATCGGTATTGCGCTCATCGGCACGTCCGTATGTAGAAGAGAGTTTTTGTCCATAGACTTCAGTCAGTGTAATATTCGCACCCGGATCGTTTATTGCCACACCGTCAAATGAAATTGCTGAAAGCGGAATACTTTTATTTGA
Source organism: Candidatus Nomurabacteria bacterium (assembly GCA_016699085.1). Taxonomy (NCBI): domain Bacteria; phylum Candidatus Nomuraibacteriota; species Candidatus Nomurabacteria bacterium. Next base: position 234,175 of record CP064958.1, read on the forward strand.
CCAGTTAAATATAAAGTAGAGATTTTCACCACTATTTAAATCCGTAAATCCATAAAGTTGCGCCTGACCGATCGGTACATCAGCTGGGAAAGTTGGCACCACATCGAGCACATCATGGAATCCGTCGAAGACTGGTTTTATAAGTTTATAAGTAAGACCTACTGCATTTAATTTAAGTGCATTTTTTGTGTAATATGAACCATACAGTTCGTCAACAGGAATGGTACTGTCATTGGTATTTGGTTTTGTTTTCGAGACAAGATTTTTTAAACTACCACTAAAACTCATAAGTGAAGCGCTTTTTACCGCATTGTTGTGGTCATCATTAAATTCAGCGATTTTAAATAGCATTTCTCCCATAGTTGCAGCATTTGCGAACGTATTCTCAAATGCAGCCGTTGAAAATTCAGGATTGATAGTACTTTGATCATAATTATTTATATTGATCTGCGTGGCACGAAATCCGCGAGCTGGTCCGAAGTACGAGGTATATGCATCGAGTACATTGGGCACATGCACGTCGAGCATTTCACGTGCACGGTCTCGAAAGCAGGCAAATATATCAAATCCTGTCACCTCAGGATTATTGACTGGATCACATACCTCGTCAGTATTTACAAATCCATCGGTCCACAAATACGCACCAATGTCTAGTTTGTCGATATCAGCAAACGCAGTCCGGATTGCAGCATTCCAATTCGAACTTACACCATAGTCAGCCTGATTTGGATTAGGCACTACTGTGTGAAGTTGAATACGGATATCAGGATAGTTCTGTTGAATTGCGAGTGCGATTGGATGAACACGAGCAATGAAATGATCAACGTCAGGAAATGCAACTTGGCCGTTTTCTCGTGATGGAGCATTGGGGCCACATTCAGAACAAAGCTGGACTCCCTCCACGACAATTCCTTGATCAATAAGTCCCTGGATAGCAGAGAGGCTCTCACTAATTGCAAGATTGATACTTGCCGAATCAACAGGCACTGGTGCTGTCAAACCAACCGCACTTTGTGTAACAACGTTCAAACTATACGTCACCACTGGACGGCGAATATTTTGGGCGAGATCAATGTATTTATCATAGAAGCGAGTAAACGGATTCCCATTGCTACCATTAAATGTGGTTGAGTAAGACATTTCCGTATCCTTAGTGCCATCGCTATTCCAAAATTCGTTTTCTTCAAAAATAAGTCCCATACCTGGTCCGTCGTGGTGAGCGTAGTTAGAAGTTACGCCTGGATGGATACGGAGCATGTTAATACCAGTATCAGAAAAAATCTTTCGGATATCAGTATTGGAAGTATCAAAAAGCGTGCCCGCGCCCGTATCAAATCCAGTAGAGAGGAGTGACGGCAATACTGCACCTTCTTCAATTGGACCTCCAAGATCAATCACCTGAGCACGGTTAAAAAAATTCCTTATACTAGTGTTGAAAACTATAAAAATCCCAAGAGCAACAACAGCAAGAACTAGTAAAGTAAACTTGATGGCATCGTTATGATGATTTTTTAAAAAGGTAAGCATGTATTGATAGTATAGCAGTTTCTTATTTTTTTTCGCTATAGCAACGCTTGTCCTAGTCAATAATATGGGAAAGATTGCTATAACTTTGAGGACAGCTCTCAACTATAAGTTCTTTGTATGCAGTGGGTATCACTATTTTATCCATTGCAGCATCTTCTCCTAGTCCATGCCCTGAATCATCAAAACATTTGAAATAACTTGGGATACCAAAGCTTTGCATAATTCCAAGCGCTTCATCACCATCATCATTTTGTGAATCATCTGGATCTGAACAGTGCCAACCATGAGTCGTATCTTCACCTCCCAAGAAAAACACAGATGGCGGATCATTGGCATCAATATAGTCATAAGCAAAAGGTGCAAGTGGTCCAGACGTACTCGTCACCATACAACTCCATGATGGGACAATACTACTTTGATACATTTGGTTATCTCTGTTAACTAGTGCATCACTTGATGGGTAAAAAGATGCATCATTAGCCGTAGCCGCAGCGAGCATCGAAGTGATTCCTCCAGCAGAAGTCCCCGCTAGTAGTATTTTATTTGGGTCAATGCCATATTCACTAGCATGAATTCGGGCAAATCGTATAAGTGCAAGCATATCTGAGGCTGCATGCTTCTGCTCTGACATGGTAAAACCCATATTTGTGTGATCAGTTCGATAGTCACCTGAGATGCAAACATAGCCAAGACGGGCAGCTTCATTGCATGGCGCTGCTCCACCTTCAGCTTCTCCTCCACCTCCATGCATAAATATTTTAAGTGGACGGTTAGTTACAATATCGGAAAGCGGTGGTGTATACAGATCAAAACTCAAATTATAAGTTTCTGAAAACTCTCTTGAAATTGGATCTGGTATCTCTGATTGGTCAAAAATCTCATTGCAGTAGCGGAGTGTACCTGGAGTACCAGCCACATCTGGATCACAAATTGGAATTTCCTCTTCATCTTCGCCAGTAATTTGGTATACCGTATATTCTGCTACATCACCACTATCATCGGATGAAGGATCCCATGAGAGAGTGGCTGATGATGACGTTGTTGATTGAACAGCAAGATTGGTAGGGATGGATGGTGCAATCAAATCAATCACCTGAGCTGGATTAAAATTATTCCTAAGATTCGTATTAAAAACGATAAAAACTCCAAGCGCAATAATGGCAACTATAAAGAAAAAGAGTTTAACGACATCGTATTGGGGATTTCGTAGAAAATAAAACATCGTAGCTAATGGTATAGTAGCAAATTAGAAAATGACAAGCAAAAACACGTTACTATACATAGCTATTTTATTTTTTCTGATTTTTGTATGAGATATTTTTTTTGATCAGTGATTTTGCTGACGATGAATGAAGCAATCGCGCATTTGGAATAATACAGTGGCCGCCGATTGGTCCATCGATATGTTTCAAATATGGTCGCAATACTTCGTGTCTGCCTAATTTTATATAGCCTTCATTGTAGGTTTGATTACCGAGGCGATAGACAACATCGGCATCTAAACCAAGTGCTTTACAATACGTATAGATTTCCTTCTCAAGTGCAATCAGCACACCATACTGCGTCGTATCCCAAAGTTTCAATGCTTCAGTCGTTTCAGAAAGTGCAGTTGTATAGACATTGATACCTCTATTTTTAAATAGCTTGGCTGCCTGCTTCGCATCTTTGCCGCCAAAAAATTTCACAAATGTCTTTATGCCTTTTGCTATATGAGGATGAACTCCTCGCACAGGCGAATGCACAGCAGCGAGTTTGCGCGATGTACCAACAGAAACAGATGAGTGAATAATCGTTAACGTTGGTTTAAATAATTTCTGATAACTTTTAACATGTCGTATAAATGTAGGGGTATATGGGATAGCAATATGCATGACATCGTAGTGTTTCCTAGGTGCAACCATATGCTTGTATGGGTCATGGCAATCGCAGGCTAAAACCTCTTTTAGTGCTTGCCCAACTTCCCCGTATCCAATGACGACTTGAGATCTATATGCCATAGCAAAAGTATACTATAGTTTTTCTTGCCTGATTACCGAACTTACCATTGGGTCCACAGACTATATATTCCCTTAGAATAGCTTTTATAGTAAACTTTAAAGCAGTAATGGATACATCATTAGATACAAGAAAAATCTTAATTGTTGAGGATGAAGAAATCATGCTTAATCTTTTGGGCGATGCACTTGAAAAAAAGGGCTGCGTGGTCTTTAGAGCAAACAATGGTGAGGATGGATTAAAACTTGCCTTGAGTGAGAGCCCTGATTTAATTTTGCTCGATATCCTTTTGCCAAAAATTGACGGACTTCAAGTTTTAAAGAAAATCCGTGAAGGAGCTGAAGCTATAAAGGATGTTCCAGTCATACTCCTAACTAATTTGAATCCTGACAAGGAAGAGATAAACCAAACAATCACCCAAACCTACCCTGCCTACTACCTTGTCAAGTCCAATTGGAACGTTGATGACGTCATTGATAAAGTCCGCGAGCGACTATCTCGTAAATAAATATAGTAATTAACTCTACTCAGTCGTCGTAGCTTCAAATGCAGTAACCTCTGCATTTTCTACTTCATAGCTAATGTCGATTGGATGGCAGCAAACTTCACAATCCTCAATATAACTTTGACTACCAGCTGAAAGATCTAAAATCACTGATATTTCTTCTCCGCAGTATGGGCAATTAAAAAAGTGCTCTTTGGTTTCCATTCTTGTAGTATACAATTGATTGCGCAGACAATGTCACATTATTGACTTCTGATTCGTCTATTTTAATATAAATCTATGAGCAAATCTTCAAAAAATTTTTCTATAGCATTTTCTTTTGTCGTAATAATACTTACGCTTTTTGGTATATCACAAACGAGCTTTGCAGCGACTACACAAGCAAAACCATTTGAAGTCACCGGCTGGATTCCCTACTGGAGTATAACTGCAGGCACAACCGTAGCAAATAAAAATTTAACTACTTTAACCTCGATATTTCCTTTCGGCTACGGTGTCAACACTGACGGCACCCTTACTGATCTCGCCAAACTCGCTACATCACCTACCTGGGCAAGTCTTAAGATTAATGCCAAGGCTAAACAAGTAAAGTTCATCCCAACTATTACCTGGACTGATGGTACGGCAATCAATCAAATCCTTTCTGATAAAACCCTTCGAACAAAACATATCGATACTATTGTTTCAATGGTAGAAAATGGCAAATTTGATGGTGTCGATATTGACTATGAGAAGAAGTTAGCTATAACCAAAGATAACTTCTCTGCGTTTCTAACGGAGCTCAAAACAAAACTTGGCAGTAAAACTCTCGTATGCTCGATCGAAGCACGCACGCCGCTATCTTCACTATATCGTGTCATTCCAACAAACATCCAATACGCCAATGACTACAAAGCTATCGGCAAAGCATGCGACAGAGTCGCCATACTCGCCTATGATCAAGGCCGCGCAGATTTCGTTTTGAATAATGCCAAAGCTGGCGCACCATATAATCCGATCGCTGATGCTGAGTGGGTAAGAAAAGTAGCAATGCTTGCGAGTGAATCAATTCCAAAAGAGAAAATTCTTCTCGGTGTTCCAACGTACGGATTTAACTATGAAGTAACGATCGCACCGAACTGGTTCAAGGGTTACAAAAAGGTCTCTTCTGCTACCGCTTCCTACGCTACTAAAACTGCAACACTCTTTGGCATCACCCCTACTCGCAATAAATCCGGCGAGATGAGTTACTCATTTGCTTCTGGATCTACACCAAAAGAAGTCGCGACTTATAAGCTACCAAGCACGCTCACCACTGATACCTTTGCCAACCGTGCACTCGCCTATGCTAATGCTACTGGCAAAACGTTTACCTTTAACACTGTCTGGTGGAGTGATGCTGATGCTATCAAACAGAAAGTAACTCTCGCCAAAGAATTAGGCCTCGCTGGTATCTCTCTATTTAAAATCGACGGCAATGAAGATCCAAATATCTGGACTATGCTTGCAAAATAATAGCTAGAAGAAAAATGTACTAAATTTTTTACGTATAGGTTTTGTCAAGATTTTTGTTTTATATACACCATCGTGTCATAACCGTGAGTTACTTGATCATTCAGATCAACTCCAAGACTAACCAGAAAATTAAAAAGTTCTTTTTGCACTATTTCTGCATCAACATCTTCATCCATAATTTTCTCTGCTTCTATAAATGAACCCAGGTCTCTGACTTCATCTAAACAAATTTCGATATCTTGATATGTTGTTTTGATTCTCTCTTTGTGAATATAGACTACTTCTTTGTATCCCATGACGAGGAGTGCTGCCTTGAATTCCACAGGGTCAGCTATTTCTGTTTCGTGCTCTATTGCATCAAATTCATTCTTATTGGGTTGCTTGAGGGTAAAGATAAATTTCCCGTTTGATTCTCGAATTCGTAATATATTTTTACCTGTCTGAAATTCATCATACGCACCATAGTTTTGATCTACAAAAGTAATGTCATCTTGGACAACTGGCGCAGATAACGTGCACCCAAGCTCTGTAAGCTTTTCTATAATTTTCTCTTTATCTTTTAATTTTGCTTTGACTTCAATTTCTTTTCGCATATATTGTTTTTGGGATGCCTATTGAGATTTCCCGCGACTCAAAGTTCGTCGCCACTCATTTTAGTCTAGATACCAGCTCGTTTATTTCTGTATTGAAAATTATTTGTTGTTTATAATATCTTCGATTTCCATAAGTCTATTATATTTGCAGACTCTCTCAGCACGAACAAGTGATCCCGACTTAATATAGTCACTGGCAAGTCCAACTGCAAGATCGGCAATAAACGTATCTGTCGTGTCACCGGATCGATGGGATACAAACGGAGACCAGCCCTGCTTTTTTGTCAGCTGAATCGCCTCTATAGTTTCAGTCAACGTGCCAATTTGATTTGGTTTGATAAGCACAGCATTGATCGCCTGTTTGTCGATAGCAACTTGTATTCTTTTACTATTTGTCACCGTGAGATCGTCGCCAACGATTTTTATCTTGTCGCCCAATCTTTTTCTCATTTCGACAAAACCCTCCCAGTCGTCCTCTGCTAGACCATCCTCGATAGAAATAATTGGATGTCTTTCGATCAATTCCTCATACCAATCAATTACTTGATTGGTTGTTCTATCTGCGCTTTCTCCTGCAATTTTCAATCGGTATATACCATTCTTATAGAAACTCGATGCAGCCGCGTCTATTGCGATCTTAACCTGGTCTAATGTGTAGTTAGCAGCTACAATCGCCTCTTCAATAAGTTCCAATGCCTCTTCAGAGGTTGTGAGTCTTGGCGCAAAACCACCTTCGTCGCCGACACTTGTTGTATAACCCTTAGATTTCAATATCTTTTTCAATGACAAAATGATTTCCCCCGTAGCTTGCACTTTCCGACGGAAAGAATCAAAACCAATGGGAGCAAGCATGAATTCCTGAATATCTAAGCCACTATCAGCATGCTTGCCACCATTAATAACATTAAACATTGGTTGTGGAAGTTTAAAGGTCATGGTACTCCCCAGTCCCCCCAAATATTCGTACAGCTCAACCTTTTGCTCTTCTGCACAAGCACGGGCAAAAGCCAAGGAGACTCCGAGAAGTGCATTTGCACCGAGGCGTGATTTGTTTTCCGTACCATCTCGCTGAATTAGAGCCATATCGAGACTAGTCTGATCAAAGTCTTTATCTTTGATAGACTCATAAATTTCTGTATTTACATTTTCGATAGCTCTAAGTACGCCGAGTCCTCCGTATCTGCTCTGATCGTGATCACGCAATTCAAGAACCTCATGAACTCCAGTACTTGCTCCGGAGGGGACAGATGCCTTTGCCATCACACCACCGCGCGAGAGTGTACAGCAAACCTCTAACGTTGGATTGCCACGGGAATCGATAATCTCTTTTGCTGTAACTGATTGTATCTTTGCCATATTATATGCTTTTCAGTTGGTTAAAAGTGACACTACCAGAGAGATGTTTCTCTGCTTCAATAATAATTTTCTCCATCATTATTACCGCTTCGACTGGATACTTACCTTTTGCTGTTTCGTCCGAAAGCATAACTGCATCAGCACCCTCGAGTATGGCAGTAGCCACATCGGTCACTTCCGCCCGAGACGGTGTAAGGTTTTCTACCATAGAAAGAAGCATCTGGGTAGCGACGATGACAGGTTTGCCTGCTTTTCGTGCTTTTTTGATTATCCGATCTTGTATAAACGGTATCTGTTCGAGAGGCACCTCATTGCCGAGATCGCCACGGGCTATCATAACAGCATCAGCTTCGGCAATAATCTGTTCGAGTGACAGAAGTGCTATAGCTCTTTCTATTTTTGCTATTACCATCTGCCTACCTCCAAAACCATGCACCAATCCTCTACATTTTTTTATATCCTCCGGACCAGCGACGAAAGAAACAGCTACGTAGTCAACAGCATGAAGAGCAGCAAATTTTATGAACTCCTCATCATTGCTCGTAATCGATGAGAGCGCTCGAGAGTCATACGTATGACTCTCATTTTCCTGGACCCGAGGACCAGGTAAGTCGATGATAATCGGAATTCGCCGACCACATTCTTTTTCGAGTTGTCGTATAAAAGTGATTTGTTCTGCCCATAAGGCGAGATCGCCCCAGGAAAAGTTAAGTCTCACCACATCTAGCTGGTGACTCACCATCGCCCTTAGGATGTCTGCTTTTTCTGACACCGGACCGAGTGTGACTACAATTTGTGCTTTGGAATTTGTCATGAGGGTACTTGTGATTCAGTCTGGCGAATCTCCTTGTGTATCATATGGCCAGTCTCGTCAATATCATAAATAAGAATCGAGCCAAAGGGTATCTCGATATCTGCTATATTCTCGTCGGAAATGTTCTCAATATATTTGACGAGCGTGCGAAGTGAATTACCATGCGCTACGACCAGTATATTTTTATTTTCCATAACTCGTGGCAAGATTTTTTCTAAAAAATAAGGGACCGCGCGATCATAGACCATCTTAAGCGATTCGCCATTGGGTATGGGATATTCCCAGCCTCGTCGGAGTTTCTTAAATTCTTCTTCGCCGAGAATCTTCTCCATTTCCCATTTATTCTTTCCTGTATAGTCACCATAATCGCGTTCATTCAAAGCGGCAGCGTGTTCCGTTGGTACTTTGTATCGCTTACATACATTGAGCATGCATGAAAGTGTCTCAATAGAACGTACGAGCATCGAAGCAAAGGCATAGTCGATCTCGATATCCTGTATGAGGGATCCCATATCTTCGGATTTATTGAATCCATATTGGTCCAAATGGCGATCACGCAAACCCGTCCATTTGCCGAGCTTGTTCCATTCTGATTCGTGATGTCGTACCAAGAGAAGTTTGCTTGTCATAGTTTAAGGATTAACAATATTCTCTGGAGTTCTGCCTTCAAAGAAGCTAATAATATTGCGAGCTACAATTTCAGCCATCTGGTTTCGAGCCCCAATACTTGCGGAGGCGATATGTGGAGTCAGAATAATATTTTGTAATCTGAGAAGTCCCGGAACGGTTTTGGGTTCAAATTCGAAAACATCGAGAGCTGCACCGCTAATACTTTTTTCTCTCAAAGCCACCTCAAGAGCCTTCTCATCAATAATTGGACCACGTGAAGTATTGATGAGAAAAGCAGATGGTTTCATAAGTCGAAGGCGTGCTTCATTTATCAGATGCCTTGTCGAATCAAGGAGTGGTACATGCAGACTCGTGACATCCGCCTGGGGTAAAAGCGTCTCAATTGTACTACAGTATGTCGCACCACATTCTTTTTCGATACGATCATTTCTAGCCACGTCAGTGTAGATAATTTTCATACCAAGACCCTTAGCGTAATAAGCAACTCTCTCACCGATCCGACCGGCCCCAACAAGACCAAGTGTGCTCCCAAGAATGTCTGTACCGATAAACTGCATCGGCGCCCAGCCTTTATACTTTCCTCGCCTGACAAACTCATCAGCTTCGACAATCCTCGCCGCAAGAGCAAGCATGAGAGCTATTGTGTGTTCTGCAACAGCTTCAGTGGAGAGAGGAGTGGGGGCATTTGTTACTGTTATTCCAAGTTTTTTTGCTTCTGTCACATCTATATTGTCGAAACCAGTAGCATAGTTGGCATATAGCTTTATATTTGGCACATGATGAAACACCTTTGCGTCTATACTGTCAGTCAAAAGGACGAGTACGGCATCATATGGTTTCTTTTTCAAAAATGAAATGAGTTTTTTTTGAGAAAGTGGAGAATCGTTTGGATTGATATCCACCGTATATCCTTTTTGCTTCAGCATATTAATTCCAATATTAGGAATTTGTCGAGTTACAAAAATATTCTTTGACATACCTATATCTTAGCAGGTATCTACACAAATTGCTGACTTACACAAGGGAAGCTAGTAAATGGTATTGTGTTTTCCTAAAGAAACAATCTGCACTGTTCAAATCTGAGCGCGAGTGAACCATTTCACTCGCTTATTCACCACTCGCCTTGCTCGTGGGTCCTTCCAAATTAAAATTAAGAACCATATTCCGATAAAGCCAATAGTACCAGGGTTTAGGGTTTCCAGAAATGGCAAATCTAATGGTACCACAGGGACAATAGGCCGAATACTGTATTGGCATAGAGTTGAAAATGACCTGTATACCCTTTCGAATATTATGAAGGAGTATATGGGAAAGGTGCAGAAGAAGACTGATAAGACTGACTTCTTTTCACAGTTTGATGAACCTGTTTAGGATTGATGTCTGGGAAGCAAGATTTGCTGATGCTATCAAGCAGAAAGTAACTCTCGCTAAAGAATTAGGCCTTGCAGGCATTTCTCTATTTAAAATAGATGGCAATGAAGATCCAAATATTTGGACTATGCTTTCTACTGCAAAGTAAATAGATTATATTTTTGTCGAATTTTTTCATATATATTTCTCTATCAACTCACTCAATTTACCACTGGCAAGCATTACTCCAATTTCATCATCGATAAGATTTTTTAGTGAGAGATCGTCTTTCTTGAAAACAAAAGTGTTTTCATATATGCGAATAGGGTCGCTTGTTGCTTGAACCAATTTTTTCTGTTTTGTTTTTGTAAAAATTTCCATCAGATTAATTTCTGCAAATGTCATATCTCCCTTTCCGTCAGTAACAAACTGTAGTAACTCTTGCGGGTCTGAAAGCTGCGGCACAAACACTAGTCGTGCATTTGGAAAATCAGCTTTTGCGATCGAATGAGATATATCGTTTTCTTTTACCACCACTCTCAATTCGGGGCTGTTCTTTAGTTTTTCATATTCAATGCCTGGCAATGTCCATGGATATGCATTACTCGTGTATATAGATTTTGAAAAAGATGCTTTCTCCTTTCGTTCAGGCGTCGGCCAAACAGTACTTCCAAATAAGTCAAAACGATTATGGTCCAAACCATCGATCACAACACCATATCCAGTTTCTTCACTCCACTTGATCTGCCATTCATGCTTCTTTGCTATAGCAGTAATAATCTCATAGAAAATACCCGAGAAAGTGTCGGTTTCGTGATTATAAAATAGTGCAGGTGGATAATTGGTGAAAGCTACACGTAGCGTCTTTGTCTTTTCTACGCGATCAAGAGCGGAAGTATAACTTCCATTCTCATTATCTTCATCGCCCCACACAGAACGATACGTCTCCCAAGGATTTTCCATCAGCAGAAAATCGACACTATCTTTTGACTTTCCGTCGTACTTTCCTGCGATATAGTTTTCATAGACCGGCCAGTTTTTGTGATAAATGTAGACCACTTTTTCAGCACCTAAAAACCCCGGCGCAAAATCAAGAAACGCGAATTCTGATAGTAAGTAGTGAACTGCTGTTTTTACCGCAACAGCTACATCTGCGATTTCTTTCTTCGATCCTGTAATAACACCTTTTGTGGTCTCATTCGCATCGTACTCAAACTGTTTGTTTGATTCGTATAGCTGTCGAATATACTCATAGGACTTTTTATAATTCTCATTTGGCTCTATTTCATTTTCCCAATCTATGATTCTCACTTGGTCTTTTGTATATCCAAGTTGGACGACGGCTCGCTCAGTTCTATTCTTCAGGAGATTTCCTTGTGGCAGGGCCTTATCGCGCCGCGCGCGATTTTCAGGATATCCAAGGGCAATATAAGTCGAGATAGCGGGAATATCAGCGATCATAACAGCAACTTTTCCATAGCGGTCAATGGCCGTCTTGAGGAGGTATTTAATCTCTTCATCCTTGAAGTAGCTATTGCCGGGACTCATACCGATGATTGGATATATATTCTGCATATTTTTAATTCACGTTGTTTTAGTGATTACTTAAACTCATTTAGTTTTGATTGGGTGCCTATCGGGATTTTCCCGCGACTCAAAGTTCGTCGCCACTCATTTTAGTCTAGATACCAGCTCGTCATTTTTTCTGCTGAAAAAATATTACTGCACTTTTCAAATCTGAGCGCGAGTGAACCATTTCACTCGCTTATTCACCACTCGCCTTGCTCGTGGGTGCCTATCGGGATTTGAACCCGAACTGAGAGTTCCACAAACTCTAGTGCTAACCATTACACTATAGGCACCATATTACTTGTTTGTAATTCTTAGTTTTTCTCCTTATCCAAAAACTACAAACTAGTCCCTGTTATAGCAAAATTTGCCTGAAAAATCTAGCTTTTTGAAATTACTACTACGTTCTTAGCTATACGTTGGGACTTGTTCACCTTTGTCTTCTATGTGATTAACTAATCGTGCCAAGGCATAGAGAACAGATGATAGCCGGTTAAGGTAACGAAGTGTTTCAGCGTCGACGAGATTGTTTTCTTCTTGATATGCCACAATGAGCCGCTCGAGACGCCTTGCTACCGTTCGAGTAACATCAAATCTCGCACCTGCTTCAGTTGCCCCGGGAATAAAAAAAGTTTTGATCGGCGGCAAAATATTTTCGATAGTTGTCGTAAGTGTTTCGAGGTGGACTATTTTTTCTGACTGGATCTTCATGTCTGCACCAGCGATTTCAGCTTGGATGATAAACATATCCTGCTGCAAATCCAAAACAGCATCAGACAGTAATTTCCCATCTGGCAATGCGTACTTTTTTTCATTAACTGAAGCTCTTGCAAGACCAAGAAACGAATTGAGCTCATCAAGTGTACCCAAGACTTCAAAGACGAGTGCACTTTTAGAAACTCGAACTCCCTTTTCAGTATTAAAAAGTTTGCTTGTTCCCTGATCACCTTTGCCTGTATAGAGCATATTATTTTTTTGCTACGTAGATATAGTCATAGAGTTGACTACCAATGATCGCAAGCACGAGTAGCGTGAGATAGAAAACAATAAGCGTTGCAAATGAAAAAGACACATTACGAAGTGCCCCAAGTACAAACGTAAAGTACCACGTGGTGATCGATATAGCGCCGAGCGCATATGAGAGATGACGAAGCCTATGCAGCTCACCAGGCTTGTGCGGATGCGGTTCACCAAAGGTAATATGCACAAGCTTCGGTGCAATAATGATATTAAGGAGAAATCCGTTGACGATCAGTACTACTACCGCTATCATCTTGATCAAGAATTTCGAAGACTCGGCAAGTGTGTCTGCTTGTGGCAAATAAAGCCCAACACCACTTGCAACCAGTATACCTAGCGCACACCAAATGACATGTGAAAGCGTATTCATTATGTCTGATTCTTCTTCAGATATTCTATAGTCTCGTAAGAACTTAAAGAAAAAGATATCAGTAATCGTTGCTGCACCAACACCTATCGCCATGCCGAACAAATGAAATATCGTTATGATTCGTTTGTGCTCAAGCAAAAACGGCGTGATATTGATCGGTATACTCGTCACCGTCAATAGAAAAATAACCGTACATAGGAATGCCGAGAAGAGACACCAGGTACACCACTGCTTGAGAACGAAAGCTTGAATAGATACTAAATACAGGGAGAACAAGAATGAAAAGAAAGAAATAACGAGCACCACGAACGAAAACCACCCTGGGGTACCATTCTTGTAAGCCAATAAGAAAAGGTGGGATACAGCAATGAGCGCATAGTAGGCAAGACCAAACAGTTCTACAGGCACGCCAAGAAATTTTGAGTAGTTACTATGAACGACACTTTCGCAACTCGAACGAAGCGGACAGACGAGTGGCTGTTTAGCTTTCTTCTTGGTATGAATATAGAACGCTAAAATAAATCCGCAAAAGCCTGCCAATATTAAGAAAAGTTGAGTTAGTGTCTCTGGTATCATACACGATGCATACTATCATCAATCTTGGCAGCTACAATAAAATCATTTTCAGTGAGCTCACCGATTGAGTGCGTTGAGAGTGTCAAAGTAACTTTATTATATTCAATCATAATATCAGGATGGTGCCCTTCGCCTTCGGCAATATCAGCAACCATATCGACGAAATTCACCGCACCGATAAAGTCCTTGAACTCAAACATTCGAGATATACTTTTGCCATCTTTGGCAAGGGCCCAGTGGTGTACCTCATCGAGAAAATCCTGCAAATCCGCCTGGGCAATACCCTTGGTTTTTTTGTCTTCACACGGTTTACATTTTTTTCGAGCGAGCTCCATATTAATAGCTACCTGCTTCTACATTGGCAATACTAACTTGAAGCGCAATTGCCTGAACATTACGAGTAAAAAATACGGCAAAGAGGATAAGCGCGATCCCCACGATGAGCAGTGTCCCACTACTAGCTTTTGATTGAAATTGTTTCATATAAATACATGCTAATTATAAAGTTGTAAAACTGAGTATATCACCATTTAAACGCTGATTGTTTTCAGGTTTGGGTGTTGCGTTAAAATCAAGCACTGCTTTGTAATAATATGTTGTATGTGGCTGCAAATTGATTAAAGGACTCGAAAACGGCCCAATAACCCGAAAGGAAATGCCTCCAGTTGAGGTAAAATTTAAACTTTCCTTTGAAGTGCCATATAAAAAATGAGGTAGATTTGCCGGAGGTATAGTATTGGCAGTATTTGTAATAATCCCATTTAAAATTACTGACGTTTCTGTTACATTTGTTGCTGTCATGGTTGCGACTGAATAATTTTCAATTTTATTAGCTGTCTCTCTTCCTTCTTGCATTCTTTTTTCTCCATAGCCTTGCCCATAGAGTCGCTGCTCTTCCTTTATGCTATTTTTATGTTGGATATAATCTACAAATGGTTGCCTGCACAAAACTAGAACAGGAACAATAAAGCTCACTACAAACATAATCGGAAAATAGGATAGCGTCGAATATTTTTTTATCGGCACAAGCCAAATAAGAAACAAAAGAATAGGTGGAGCAAAAATTACAAAGATAAAAAAATATGCCAAATATGCCACTGGTACAATTGAAGGCGCAAAAGCTAAAGCAGAGAAAAAGAAAAGCAGAATAACAATAGACAAAATTTGTGCCAACGGAATCAAGAAAGTCCATTTACTAATAATTTTTCTCTTTTCAATGGGCTGACTATTTGCAACTTGATTTTCAATTTCCATAATAACAATAGTATATCAATTTTCTTATATTTTTAAGAGAATATTGTGCGCGGGAGAAGATTTGAACTTCCATTCCCTTGCGGGAGCTACCACCTCAAGGTAGTGCGTCTACCAATTTCGCCACCCGCGCATGGACGTTACTATACAGAAAAGACTCTTTCTTTTCAACTAAAACAAAACATCCCGATATATGCGAGATGTTTTATACTGCTGTTTCGTCTTTTGTTTCTTCGTCAGTAATGTAGGTTTTGGCTGTCTTCATTTTACGGCGAATATCACGGACTGCTTTCTCACGGATATAGTAAAGCTTACTGCGTCGTGCTCGAGTCTTCTTGACGATCTCGATCTTGTCGATCATTGGAGAATAGAGGGGGAAAATACGTTCAACACCCACACCACTTGCAACTTTGCGGACCGTAAAGGTTGCGCCAGCTTCATTGCCATGCTTCCTCGCGAGCACCATACCTTCAAATGCCTGGAGACGAAACTTGCCCTTATCGAGAATTTTTGACCAAACTTTGACCGTATCTCCAGACGAAAAAGCAAGCTTGGTTCGCTCGTCGACTGATACAGGAGTTTGATTTGCTTTGACCTTCATAATGGGATTACCTTACCATACTTACCTTTTTCCTGCAAGAATACAAAAACCCCTCTCCGTTAGGAAAGGGGTTAGCTCTTACATATGACTAACAAGCCACTGACGAGCATTTTCTACTAATTTAATATATGGGCTTACTTTCATGCCTTTTGCGTACCCTTCTTTCCAGCTAAAATTAAGCATAGAAAGAGCACGTTCTGGGTGTGGCATAAGCCCAAGGAACCGTCCATCTTCAGAAACACAACCAGCAAAACCATATGGCGAACCATTAGGATTGTCTGGATACGTTTCAGTTAATTGACCATTATGATCAACAAAGCGAATAGGCGATAATCCTTTGTCACGGAATTTCTCTGCACATTGCACATCTTTAAAGGTATACTTACCTTCACCATGAGCTACAGGAATCGGAAGCTTTGCGCCTTCAAAGCCAACAAGCCATGGTGAATTGCTTTTAAGAAAGCTCACCGTTGGTTCCCTTGCCTCAAATTTACCAGAGATATTATGCAGAAGTCTTGGTCGCTCATCCAATGGAATGCTCGGAAACATAAAGTGTAAATAACGATCAAGCAAAGAAAAAGCTTGATTACCATTACAAACCCCAAGCCCCATAACATCAAGACGAGCAAAATGTCTCGTAACTTCTGCAAATAAAACTGGATGCTCGACAATGCCAGCTACCCATCCAACCGCACTTCCAAAGACATCGCCAAATGACCATCCTCCGACCCACGCTGTCATGCGAAAATCATCGAGAGTGGCCTGTTTGTTTCGAAGCATATCCATTGACACACTGTGTGGATGAAGTCCCCCTGCTTTGAGATATGCAGCCATCTCTGGCACACCATTACTTCCCTCTTCAAAAAGGATTGCGACTTTTGGATCAGTACCGTGTCGCTGCCTGCTATAACTAGTAAATGGCACAACATATGGCGTAGGTGATTTCTCCTTAGTAAGTACCTCAAATTCAGTCATTGCAAGTGCGGGTCCAATTTTACTTTTGTTAATCTCAGAAGAAGTCCGTTCAATCATTTGCAATAACTCAGTCGTCGTAAAACTTTCACTGCTTGCATTCTGATTAACGTACAGATTTGTGTCTTCACTGTCAGTTATGCAAATTGTATTGAATGAAACTCCATATATACGCACCTGTCTCTCAATCTCATCAAAAGATTCTTCAGTGTACTCCACAAGCATGCCTGGTGCTTCCGAGAAAGCGAACTTCAGGAATTCATTCTCTCGATTCGAATACGTCTGTCCTCCACTACAACCAGCAACCAGCATTTCAGTAAGTGCAATCAGAAGTCCGTCACCAACCCGATCATGGCACGCAGTAATTAATTTGCGACGTTTCAGTTCCATCACAAAACGAAGTCCTTGCATAAATTGTTTCGGATCCACTTTTGGATATGTCTTACCGATCTCACCGTGGGCTTGAGCCAATGCTGAACCTGCAAGCGATATATCACCAGCTGCAAAATCCACCAATCCAATCATGCTTTTGCCAGGATTTTTAACATATGGGGTCATTGCACTTCGAACATCCGGGACAGCAGCGTATGCAACCATTGCAAGTGTATCGAGTGATTTCACAAACTCTTCCATCACTTTCGTCTTCATTTTAAGGGAATCTTTCCCTCCATTTATATGAAGACCACAAGCAATGAGAAACTCTGACACAATTTTCACTGATCGATACATTCTTTCATTCTCATCAGGATCTCCGGTGGAATACATTTCATTTACCAGGAAAGCAATGTCAGATAATTCAAGTGACGACGGCGCTCCTGCTATCAAGTTTGAAAGCGCCTCAACAATTGTCTGTATTGATCCACCTTCCGCATCAGCCAAAAGGGTGTTGGGTTTATACCCAATCCCTAGGCAAATGCCACTATAGTCATCAGGATGAACGCTCATTTTAATAATTGCACAATCGTTCACCGTCATACCAAGTGGTCCACTAAATTGATGCTGCACCGTACGTCCGCCGACTGTCTGATCCATTTTGTTTACTATCCATCGTTTCGATCCAACTGCTAGTTGGGCAAATGTTATTTCGAGCGCTTTCTTAAGCGATAGGTCACTTGGTGGAACAAATTCTCTTCTTGATTGATCAATGCGTGATGCAACAATTACTTTTTCCTCCGCACGATCAAATGCACTGAGTCGCATATCCATAAGCGTCTGACCAGTCACTCCATCTATCATTTTGATTCTCCCTGTATCAACAATTTCACCAAGTATTTCCGGAACGATGCCTGTCTGACGACCAAGGACATTGAGAGCATTAAGATTTTGCTTTTTGATGATAAGGATGAATCGCTCCTGTGACTCACATAACCATTTCTGCGTATTCGACATGTCTGCACCCACATGTACTTTGCTTAGGTCTACTTCACCACCGACTGAACCAATAGCTTCGAGAAGTGCATTGCAAATACCTGCAGCACCTTGATCATTTGCAAGATCAATTATTTGCTGACCAGAAACAATTCTTAAATTAACACAACTTACTATCAAATCATGTACGTTTCTCGCCATGAGTGCATCACCCCGCTGAACCGAATTTTTATCCTTATCTTCCGATTGTGTTCCATGTGCGAGTGATGATGCCAGTCCCCCTCCAAAACCAATAGGATAAACTGGGCCACCAATACCTATAATAAGCATGCCGGGTTCTGGGTTTGATTTCTTGATATTGTCATGCGGCATAATACCGACACCACCAACATATACAACAGGCTTCAAATTTTCCCACCGTTTACCATCAGGAAGTATAAAAATACTTGATGACAAACTTCCAGCAATACCTGGTGTTCCATGTGGATTACCATAATCGCAAATACCATCTGATCCTTGTGACAGAATTGGGAACGGACGTGCACATGTTTTCGGATACACCAAATTTAAACCTTGGCCAGGAATTACATAGTCACCCAGATCTAGCGCACCAACTCCTAATATATTAAATGATCCAAAGAGAAATCCTCCTTGGCCATTGATATACACATCTCTCATCAGTCCTCCTAACCCAGTTTCAGCACCAGGCTTGGGTGAAATACCCGTTGGGTGATTGTGAGTTTCAGCTTTCATAACTGCGTCCATATCGGTCATTAAATACTCAAATGGATGCATGTTATTTTTCTCTACAGGAAGCAAGTGAGGAACCTGGAATCCTCGAATTGCACTTGCGTTATCATGAAATGCAATAACTGATTTTCCTGGATTTATTTTCCACGAAGCTTTTACTACATTCATAAGAGGCTCATGGCCAACACCGTCAATTCTATGAATACTCGTGAAATGTGGATGTTTAGAATGTTCAGTATAACCATAGAGTGGCGTCATAACTTCCAATATTCTCGCATTTCTTTTTTCTTCGTTCACAAAATAGTCATACCAATATTCTGCCACTACTTGCTTCATACCCAGATCAGTAAGATTCTTGATTCCATCACTTTTTCGAATTCCCAAAAGCTTTATTTCTTCTGGAAATGAAATGTAGGATGTGCCAATTTCTTCAGCAAAAATTGCTTCAGCTTCATAGACACACTCCTGCATGGAGTCGAAATCAGGAAGTGTTTCAAGGAAATTTTCTGTTGATATGTTCACGTCAACAAAATAGCGTCTGGCTTCTTCGCATCGCAATACACCATCAATACCAATGTGTCCAAACTGACGCAATGCTTTAGATGACCGAGGTGATGCATATTCAAGGATTGGACGAATTTCAACAACTCGCTTACCTTCTCTAATTTGAGCAGGTACGTAACTTACGGGGTAAAGACCGTGTTGTGAAAAGTGTAATCGCTCTAATGTTTGCAGATTATTTTCAGTAAAATTTTCGTTAACATGAAGTATGAAGCATACTTCATGTGTACGGCGTAGAGAATACATTCTAATCGTTTTCATGGGCTGTTATTTAGTTTAAAATATACGCTTTGTTTCCAAACTACAGTAATAAAATACCGCTGTCAACGACAGCGGTATTTTATTACTTTTTCTTATTTTACATACTTCTGGAACAACTCAGGCAGAGGCGCTTGGACAGATAGTTGCTCACCATCAGGTTTGGTAAAGGTGAGTACGTACGCATGGAGCGCCAGGCGGTCAAAACCAAGCATGTAGGGCTTCTTGGAAGCATAGAGACTATCTCCAACGATAGGATGATTCCTGTACGCCAGATGCACACGGATCTGGTGCGTGCGACCTGTCTTCGGATGGACCTCGAGATAGCTAAATGCCGTATCTGCTTCTTCAAAGTAGCGAAGGACATAGAATTGCGTAACCGCATCACGAGTCTCTCCTCTAATACCTCGCCCTGCATGCCACTTACGAAAGTCACTAGCACTTCTGCCGATCGGAGCAGTGATCGTGCCACTTGAGTCTTTCATGGTACCCCACGCTATCGCATGGTAAGTTTTTTTGATTTTGTGTTCTTGAAATTGTTTTTTAATGAAAAGAAATGTTGGCTGATCTTTTGCAATCAAAAGTACACCTGAAGTTTCTTTGTCGAGCCGATGGACGATACCTGGCCGTGGCACCTTAATCACTTCACCCTTTAGTGTCATTTCGACTGGTTCGCCAATAGTTTCCAATTCTGGATACACTTCCAAAATATACTCGGACAGAGTTTTTTCTTTTGATCTACCATCGCCGTGCACCATGAGCCCCGAAGGCTTATTGATGACGAAGAGGTGTTCATCTTCGTAGAGTATGCTTTTTTTGAGATTGAATTTCACGCTGTGCGCGATGAGGGACTCGAACCCCCGACCTTCCCAGTGTAAATGGGTTGCTCTACCAACTGAGCTAATCGCGCATATATTCATACTTTCATGGTCACAACTCTCGATTCGCCGTCGCTCATCTCGGTCACGACCCTGCCTCGCGGTTTTATCTGCTGATAAAACATCGTTCCGGCTCACAAAGCCGCAAAATTGCCATGCAATTTTAAAATTCGGCTTTGTGCCCCTGGTAGGAATCGAACCTACATCGACGGCTTAGAAGTCCGCAGTTCTATCCATTGAACTACAGGGGCAATGCAGGACGAGGCAGTAGAAACATTATCGAAAAGCTTCTAGACTATAGCAGTCAAAATTCGCTTGGTCAATTATTTAGCTGGATCAGGCAGTATGACAGTCGAAGTTTCTATCGCTTTGGTTTTTTCTGCGCGCTTGGCAAAAAATGAGAGTACTTGTTCGAGCTCGTTGCGCTTAATAATGTCTATTGGCACTGTTTCTTCTGGTGCCTTAGTCAAAAAGTAATCATTGCTAATTCGAACAAAATAAAGTGCGCTCAATGCCAATATGATAAGAAAAGCGACAGCACAGCCACCTATCATCAAAAGCCATGATGAAAAATGATGTTTTTTTGAATGAGTATTTCTTTTGAAATGTGGAAATGTAATAGACATATTATTTTGATACGTAGCTTGTTAATTCAATTTGAATATCAGCCTCCCACAATTTTGAAGGATTTTCTGGTGTCGATGCTGGGTCGTCTCGTGTGGCAAGGGAAAGAGTTTTTACTTCTGTCGCATACGGCACTTGTTCAATGAGCTGAAGAAAACGAAATACGTTCCCAAAATCTCCTACTGATGATAGAGCAACAGACAATTTCTTATCCTCCGTATTCTGTATGACAGAAGAAATTTTTACATCAGTACCAGATGTAGCACCTAATGCTTCGAGATTTTCCAGAAAAATAACAATGGTATCATCAGTGACAAAGTATGAGGATAATGTCTGACGATCTTCTTCACTTGTTGAGATAGTTTTCTTCAGGGTAACTAATTCTTGGTTTTTCTCTTCGGCTTTATCAACCTCAGCGAGAATAGTACTTGTTTCTTCGACAACTGATGTAATCGTGAAATACATAAAGAAATACCCGAGACCACCAACACAAAAGAGTGCTATTGCAATACAAAATAGAAGAATGTTTTTTTTGATTTGCATACTATTCTTTGACAGAGAAACTGATAGTGTATGGAATATTTTTGCCAGAGACATACTCAGACAAAGGTACAGAAACATCTTGTATATGTGGCAATTGCTCTAACGCCTGGGTAAATGATAGCAACGTTGCTCTGTTTTCGGATACACCAGTAATTTGGACAACTGTTCCTTCTTTTTCTTTGGTTATAGCCATAGACGAAATCACAAGAAGTGGAGGTTTAGTCATAACGACGGGCTCGACAATCTCCTCACTATACAGATGACTATCATCAGGCGAGCCAATCTTCTGCACTTTTGCATTAATATCATTGATGATTGTATTTAATGTTTCATCATTCTTGAAACCTTCGGATGATTTGATGGCATCTAGTTTGCCTTGCGCAATATCACGTTTTGTCTCTGCAATCATATATGATGGCAACAAAAGCAAAATACCTACAATGCAAAGTGTTGTGAGGAGCATCAGCGCAACAGAAAGCATACGGAATGTATGTCCGCGTTTGATGCGCTGCTTTTCTTCTGGAATTAAAAGATTAATCATTTTCGAAATGACCGAGTACAAGCCCGATCGCTGTTGCGTAGCCCAAAGCTTCGCGCTTATTCATGTCAGGTACTTCATCGGTATAGCCATCAACATTAATCCATGTATTCCCGAGTTCAACCGGAAATCGCAAACTCTGACTCAAGTAGTCTCCGACCCCATACATGTTGGCATTGCCGCCACAGAGGAAAATCTTCTGGATAGGACTCCGATCACCACCATTATCATCTTTGTGGGTTTGCCAGTATATAAAGTGTTTATTGATTTCATCACGCAACACACCGACACCATCAGTCATAATTTTGAACAATTCTTGACTAGACTGACTACTCTCTAAACTAAATGTTCGCTTCATTTTTTCTGCTTCTTCAAAAGGTATTGAGTATTTTTTCTCAATCATTTTAGTAATAGCATAGCCACCGATTTCAACTGTTGAACTAAAGAGCGTGACGCCGTTGGCAACGATTGAGATACCCGTCCTGGTTTCACCGAAATCCACTATCATATAAGTATTAAGGTCGCCCTTTTTAATAAGTGCGCGGGCAAGTGCCGTACCTTCTAACTCAAAGGATAATGGGTATAATCCCGCTTCTGCAAACACATCCATATAGTTTTGAATAAGGACTGTTTGTGCTGCACAGACTTGGACATTGTAAGCATTACCTGTTTGAGAAATAACAGCAAAATCAAAAGTTGCTTCGGCCGCTGCGATAGGAATATGCTCTTCGAGTGAAAATTCAATAGTATTTCGTAGCTCTTTTTCAGTCACATCAGTAAGTGTCAATCGAAAAGAATACACCTGCTCTTCAGGTAATGACACTCGCACGTAAGAAATATTCTTATCTTTTTTAAGTGCCGCCAAAATCGGCACTAATTTCTCTTGGTCAACAATCTTTCCTGAAGCAATAATCCCAAGCGGGATCGACACATGGCCGTAGTGTCCTAAAACCAAACCGCGCGGCTTGGCTACAAGCTCGACAAATTTTATCGATTGATCTGACACGTCGAGCCCGATAGCCGGCAATGTGATGTATGCCGGTTCAGGAAATAATCGTAATAGTGATTTGGTACTCATCGTATACTAGTATACGTGATTTCAATAAATACCGAAAGACTTATTGAGCTTTTGTGCCTGGTGGAATCGTTTGATTTGGTTCAAGTAGTGAGAATGCACCATCTCCAGTCGAGAGTGCGAATAACATACCGTTTGATTCATGACCTTTGATCAAGCGAGGTTCCAAATTTGTCACAAACATACAGGTTTTGCCCACAAGCATACCTGGATCAGGAAAATACATCGCTATACCTGAGATAATTTGCCGAACACCTAGTCCTTCCCCACTACCAAAATCTACCGATAGCTTCAGTAGCTTATCAGTATCAGGAATCTTCTCCGCACTTAGAACTTTGCCTGCTCGAATTTCTACTTTTGCAAAATCATCGTAGGTAATCATAGGATAGTAAATAGTTAATACATTTTAAAGATTAATTTTATCTAAATATCGCTGCAAAATAAGTGCAGCGGCCTTATCATCTGTTGGTCGTTGTTTTTCTTGCTTATTCTTTCGCGCATGCAAGCTTTTCTTCCCTTCTAAACTTCGTCTTGCTTCAACTGACGTAAAAGACTCATTCATGAGTATAACCTTTCCACCGACAGCATCCTCCAAAATTTTTTTGAATTCTACAATAACATGCATGACAGTATTTTCTTCACCTTTGGTATCTACTGATGAACCGAGAACAATATCCTTGCCATTAGTCTCGTCAATAATGGTAACAATTTCTACAAGAGCACTTGGAGTATTTTGAATAATTCTAAATGGAAAAGCAATCCTGCCACCTTCGTCAGAGACTGCAATGCCTATTCGTTTTGTACCATAGTCGATACCAAGATATTTCATTTGCGGAGGCGGTGAGATTCGAACTCACGATGCAGTTTCCCACATGACAGTTTTCAAGACTGTTGCCTTCAACCACTCAGCCACGCCTCCGTAATGTATTCCCACCTTACCTTAAAACAGCTTTTTTTTCAATGATTGTTTGCCCTAAACCACAAATTACAGGGGCATTTTATTGCTCTTATCACAAAAACCTATATGATACGTAATATATGACGAAGTGGCTAGATAATACCGAATCTGGAGATGACCCACAGGAGCTTTTGCGTAGAGCAAAAGCAGGCGACGAAGAGTCGTATGGCTTACTCTATAAGCTGTATTACACTCCTATATATCGTTACCTATTTTTTAGGACGAAAGACAAGACTGAAGCAGAAGACCTAACGCAGGGTGTTTTTGTGAAAGTTTTCCAGGCACTCCCTAATGTTGAAGCAGGCATGAAGGAGCCAATTGCCTATTTTTATACCGTCGCGAGGAATATGCTCATCGACCATTACCGTAAACAGAAAGTGCGCCAGACAGTAAGTGAGGACGATATGGAAGATGTTCCCGACACCCGAGAAGATATTGCAGTGTCACTTGACATCATATTTACAACCGATAAAGTAAAGGAGACGTTGAAATCTCTTACTGCCGAGCAACAAGAAGTTATTATATTAAAATTTGTGAACGAGCTCTCTAATAAAGAAATCGCTACTGTGCTCGGTAAAAACGAAGACGCAGTTCGTCAGCTTCAATCTCGTGCACTAAAACTTCTCCGACAAAAATTATTGTATTTACGTGAAAGTATGTAAAATTTTTATGAAAGACACCAGCCTACAACATATAGAAAACTTTACTCATGCGCGCGGCGCCGGTACTTCAGCTCGGGAATTTTTAAATAAGCTCACCCTGGAAGAACAGCAAGAATTGTGCGACACGATACTTTTTATTGAAGCTTTACAACAAGAGCGAGACAGTCTTGATGCCAAAGCCACGTTCAGTAAAGTATTCGCTACACTGCCTACACCAGCACAAGTACACACAACAACAGCAAAAACTGCACCTAAAAAACGTTCAGTATCATGGTCCTTTATTGGCATGTTCGCTATCCCTGGTGCATTTATTGCTCTTATTGTCTTTATTTCCAACACATCGTTAATGAACCTTTCTTTATCAAAAAGTATCCGGGGTGACGTTGCCGCCGTTAATACTATTGTTGTAAGCACCGATATAGATACTAGTTTATTCAATGAGGAAGACATGGCAAACAAGGCTGCTATTGAAACTGACTATAGCAATGACTTTACTGCAACATATTATGATGATGAACTCTAAACAATTCGCTACAGCATTTCTCGTATTGGCAGTAAGTGTCGGGCAATTTGCTTTTGTTCCTAATGCTTTTGCTGTGAATGAAGCAACGTTTTGCACGAACATTGATGCAGCAATAACTAAAATCAAAACAACATTTGACGAACGACAAGCTCAATTCCAAGCAAAGGAGAAAGGTCAGCTCAGTACTCTTCAAGCAAGGTGGACTGACATAGACCAGAAACGAAGCAACGATAACAGTGCTACAGATAAGAAACGTGACGAAGTATTTGCAAAACTTGAAGCAAAAGTGGTGACAGAAGAACAGCGCACTGCGGTAACAATATTTGAAACAGCGATCCGATCCGCGGTAAATGCCCACCGCACGAGTATTAGAGAGGCAGTAGCAATGCACCGCGCGAGTGTGACCAAACTTCTTACAGATGCTGCTACTCCAAACGATAAGTTGGTCAACAATTTAAAAAATGATTTTGATACAGCAATCCGTAAAGCTAAAGCAGACTGTGCCAATGGTATTGCACCTCAAACAATAAAAAATGAGTTACGCGATAGTTTAAAAATTGCCAAAGAATCACTCCAACAAAATATCAAAAATGATACTATAAATAAAAATATGGAAAGCATCTCTGCTGACCGAGCAAAAAATGTTGCTATCGCTGATGCAACGTTCAAAAAAGCCATAGCTGAAGCAAAAAAAGCTGTTCTCGAAGCCTTTAAATAAACCTAAAAGCTCTCCTTGTTAAGGAGAGCTTTTAGGTTATACCTATGCTAGACTTTGTATAGTTATTGTTCATTAAAATAAAAGGAGGTGCACATGCTTCTCATTCTCATTTTTTTCGCTTGCCATTGGTATGGAAGCCTTTTCTTCCAAACGTTTTTGTACCATAGATATGGTGCACACGAAATGTTCACCATGCATCCATGGACTGAAAAAGTCTTCATTTTTTTCGCTTGGGTATTTACTGGATCATCTTATATTTTAATTGGCCCATATGTGATTATGCATAGACTCCATCATGCATTTACTGATACCGAACTTGACCCGCATTCGCCTAAATACGATAAAAATATTTGGCGAATGATGTGGCACACCAGAGAGGTCTATTACAAAATAAACAAAGGAGAATATCCTGTAGATCCTAAATTTAAGAAAAATGTCCCGGGTTGGCCATGGTTCGAAAAAAATATCGGTAATAGTTGGATTTCTCGTATAGTCTGGGGAACATTCTATATTCTCGTGTATCTTTTTGCGCATTTCTACTTAGGAGCTTCATGGTGGTGGTTTCTACTATTGCCTATTCATTTCTTGATGGCCCCTTTTCATGGAGCTATCATAAATTGGTTTGCACATACCATTGGCCAAAAGAGGTTTACGATGAATGACACCTCTACAAATATAGTCCCAGTTGATTTGGTAATGTTAGCTGAGGCATATCATAATAATCATCATAAATATCCAGCACGGCCAAATTTCGGTATTAAGTGGTACGAGATTGATCCTGTATATCCATTTATTAAATTGTTTCATTGGATGAGAATCATTAAGTTGAAACCTATCAAAACTACATAGTGCCAATCCCTGTTCATGTAAATGCGCAGGGATTTTTTATTTCACGTATGCTACGATATACGTATGGATGCTCATCAAACACTCCTTGCATGGCAAGCGTACGAATATGAATTTCGAGAAAAGTCGACGGACTGGTTCTGGGCGCTCGGCATTATCACTATCGCAGGCGCAGCTGCAGCATTTCTCTTCGATGATGTTCTCTTTGGAATATTTATTCTTATCGCTGGCGGAACACTCGCTATGTATGGCGTACGTAAGCCTGAGCTACAAAACTACCAAATTACCGAAGGTGGCATATTGATTGATAAATATTTCTTCCCGTATAACAACATCGTCTCTTTTTATGTCACCAAAGACCCTTATCACAACGTACTTCTGATCCACACAGATCGTATGATGATGCCAGTTATCACTATTCCTTTGATTGATGTAGCACCCCCTGAGGTGGAAGACATCCTCCGCAGACATTTACCTGAAATCCCTATGGATGAACCTGTCTTCCATAAAATCATGGATCGAATTGGTTTTTAGATTATTTTTCTTGATTCAATAAAGACTTGTGATAACATGAGGAAAAAGTGACCTCATGAAAAAAAGAATAAGAAAATCTAAAAAAATTACAATTTTAAATTCTCACGCTGATATTATTGCTATTCAGAAAATGAATAGTTCAGCCAGGCTAACTAAACGTCAATTGCAGACAGGTATCATGAAATCTCAAAGAGCCACCATTATTGTTGACTAAAATCTCTTAATTTAAAAAGTATGCTGTCTTTTTGGCAGCTTTTTTATTTGTGTTCTAGTGTGAACCTAGCCTCTGGCTTTCCGAACTGGCAAAAGGTCATTCTTTGGTAAAAGCGAGTATACACGAACTCCAAAACCTTATCCTACCCAAAGAGGCTCTAGTAAAATGATTTTCCTTTTTTCGAGTTTGAGTGTCTTTATTTTCACAAAACCATCATATTTTATCTCTTGTTTTTTATTTAATACTATCGCTACTATTGAAACTTTAGCCAATCTAGTCTTAATTTTATTTAGAAACTTTTGTGTCGGATTAACATCTTGTGTAAGGCCTACCCAATTCGTGAGTTTGCCATAAGGGAGATCGGTTATTACAAAATCAATAGTAGGTACTTGTTTCGGCAAGTTTTCATTAGAAAGAATATCAAATCCAAAACAATTTATTTTTATATGATTTGTAGATTTTATTTTTTTCTCCAACTTGTGCGCACTTTCTAATGCTTCCTTATGTGAGACTTTACCGTATTCTTCTATAAACCCTTCGAGTTCATTTATACGCTTTTGTAAACCAATCTCACTAAGTAGTGATAAGTTTTTCTGAGCAAACTCTAATATAGTATTATTAACATCCGAAGCAAAAATATCCTTTATTTTTAAACCATGAAAAAATCCCATGACTGTAAGTGAATACGCTGAACCACAAAATGGGTCATAAATCGTGTATGGTCCAGAGCTCCCGTTTTTTTTAAGGTGTTCACTACAACATAAGAATATTTCACTTGCTAAACGAACAGGGAAATTTGTAGCTTTAGGTGCTCCATAGAGAACCCTACCACTTGAGTAGTCTTCATAATTTTCCTTAACAGGATTAAATTTATATTTCTTCCTACTTGAGTTTTGTTTTGACTTCATTTTTGTGCGTGATTCCTTGTATTCCTCCGAAAAAGAAGAATCTTTTTATGTCATAGTCTTTTTTAATCCTATTTAAATGCAATGCTATGGCTTTATCATAAGTAAAACTCTTATTTAGTAAAAGCTTTACTCCTTTTACAATCTCTGGGATTTTATCTTGTATTAATTTGTCAGAAACACATAGGGCTTTTTTGTTTTTATTGAGTAAAATATTGCACTTTTTGTCATTATCCATTAATGACGGATATGATCCACATTCTGGAAGAACGGAGTAAAATGGCATATCGTTAAAAAAATATGCAGGCCAACGGCATGTTGCAATTTCAAGCCAAGGAGCGCCAACTAGTGGGGGCATGAATGCAAATCCTGTGTGCGGTGAGATAAAAACATCACATTTAGAAATGAAAGCTATTTGATTCCACAAACCAACATCATAGACACTCTCAGCATTCGGTAATCTCTTTATAAGAAAATCTACATCATCTAAGGTAAAATCTTTCGTACTTGTTCTTCCATTAGAGCTTTTACTGATACCAGTAAAATAAATTTTAAGATTGGGAATTGATTTATAAAGGGCTTGGCAAATTTTCAGCCACATATCAATACTTGGACTTTGTTTTAAACCAGCAGAGCCACCTAACATAATGCAGATTTTTGGGCCCTTGTGTATAAATCTATTAGCAAATAACTTTGCTTTTTTGGGAATTGGCAATGTAATCTTTGGGTTTGCAACTATAGGTAAAATACTACTCTCATGAGGTCCACTCTGTTCGAGATAACCCTTCGCCGTTTTTGCAGTTAGGTATGTACTAAGTAACTGATGAGCTTTAACAAGATCTTTTTGGTCATATGCCGGATTAAAATGTCTAGCACGATTATCAGTACTAACATAATCCCATTTCTTTGGAATTTTTTGTATTGATATTGCGTGTATTCCATCTTTTGCAACTTCTTGCAGAGAAATCGCATATACCTTCTTTATCCATGGACAAGCTTTTGCGATTTCAATCGGAGAATCAGAATTTAAAATCAAATACACATCTAAATTCTTATTGGCCAATACATAACCCTTGGCAAGTTTTAGTGGCTCAATTGCGTGCCCAACGGGACGGTAATATAACCAATTTAAGAGTAGCTTTTTCTTCATTATTGCATTGTAGCAGAATTAGTCCTCGATCATTCATAACCAATATGGGTTCTGAACACCAACTAGGTATATGTTAAAAATCCTAAAAAATAAAGATAAAAAACGTGGTGACCCCGGCAGGAATCACGATTACCATGCGCGGGTACTTTTCAATTTCGCAAGCTCAATAATGAAAAGTCTTTCGATTCCTGCCCACGAGTGAAGCAGTTCACTCGCTCGTGGCAAAAATCTACACAGTAGATTTTGTGACCCCGGCAGGAATCGAACCTGCATCATAACTTCCGCAAAGTTACGTCCTATCCATTGAACGACGGGGCCAAATGTATTTTCTATTTCCACTTTACTATCACTTCAAGTATAGAAGACTATACGCTGTTTTCTATAAATAGTAAATCACACCCTAAATCTAACCGTAAATGTTGCACCTTTGTCGCGACCAGCAGATCTGACACTAATCGTACCGTGATTCTGCAAAACAATCCGCTTGGCAATATACAGACCGAGTCCCATGCCCTCAGTATCAGTAGTTTTGGCTTTATCCCCACGATAAAACTGCCTGAAAAGCTGCCTACGTTCGCCCGGTAGTATGCCTATACCCGAGTCAGATACTATGATCTCAATAAAATCCCCTTTCCGTATAGCCGCTATGCCGATACGGCCGTCTTTGGGTGTATACGTAATCGCATTTTCAATTAAAATTTCCAAAACAAATTCTATTTTAAGCTTATCAAGAATAACCAAAGGCAACGTACTAGGGATTTCAATAGCAAATGTTAGACTTTTCTCTTCTATTTTCTGGCTATATTTGGCAGCTGATTTCTCAACGATATCACGCACAGATACCGCCTCAAATTTATTTATATGGGTATTTTCAATGCCCTCGATATGCGAGAGGATTTCAACGATTTCAATAAGTCGCTCGCCGGCGTTGTTAATCTCTTGACTGATGTACGTAAGCTCAGTCGACGTCATTGGCTTGAGTAAACTTTTAGCTGCCCACTTGATACCCGTCAAAGGTGTGCGGAATTTATGCAGTGCGATCGTGAGAAACTCTTGCTGGAAATGATCATAGCGAATTTGCTCCCGAATAAAAACAACGACCATACCGCCAACGAGCAATAGTATCGCAGCCCCAAGTACGACCAAAGGCAATGTCCATATAGCGAGATTCTCAGTGCGCAACAAATAGCCACACAAAAGTAGCAGAGCAGATGCGAGAAAGATAAAGAATGACTGAGAGATAAGCCTAAGTTTTGAAGTCGAGAAAACTTTTTTCATGATATGGATTACTTAGCTTTTGACCAAGCAATGAGTTCGCTATGCGTGGCTTCACCACAAATAGTTGCATCAGTATCGGTGTTCACGAAGTAGGGCACACCGCCACATTCCCCCTCTTTATCATATGATTCAAGCTGTTTCATATGCTCTTCGTTGTGCCAAACCTCAACAAGCTCAACTTTGACGTTTTCTTCAGCCTCAAGCTTAGCTACAAGCGTACGCATCTTTTCACAATGAGGACATTCTTCTCCATAAAACATAATAAGTGACATAGGGCGAGTATACCACAGCCGTACTTAGCAGAACAAAATATATTATTTTATTCTGCCATAGATACGAGTGGTACATTTTCGCAGTGAGGACTGTTTGATTCTCGCGT
Organism: Candidatus Nomurabacteria bacterium; assembly: GCA_016699085.1. Lineage (NCBI taxonomy): Bacteria > Candidatus Nomuraibacteriota > Candidatus Nomurabacteria bacterium. The sequence goes on from CP064958.1 coordinate 265,560, forward strand.
GGCGAGATGAGTTCCACAACAAGAAAATGTACCACTCGTATCTATGAGACTATTTAGAAATAAAAAATTCCTCCACGTGGAGGAATTTTTTATTTTGTGATTCGAGATAAACGTGATTTCTTGCGAGCAGCAGTGTTTTTCTTGATAACACCTTGTTTAGCAGCTTTATCGATTGCAGCATAGGCGGCAGGAACGAGCTTCTTTGCATCAGCTTTCGTATCACCTTTGGCGAGCTTTTCGACTTTCTTAATAGCATCTTTCATAGACTTGCTTCGGCGGTCATTGATTTGCTTTTTGCGCATTGATCCACGAAGCGCCTTTTTTGCTGACTGGGTAATTGGCATTGCGATTAAAAATTAATGAGTAAAAATAAGTATAATCTTGAGAAGTGCGTACAGTAGACGGCGCATTTCTTGTGGGCTCATACTACCAGAAAAATCCTTAGTCTGCAAGGGTACACTAGGATCACAGCCTGACTTGCCTACTTGATACTTCGTACAGAATACCTCATACTTGCCTCATGATCGCAAGCATAACAGGCACCGTACGAAACCTAACCGACAAATACGCTGTCATCGAAACAGGTGGTATTGGTTACAAAGTCTATCTCGCCCCTGATGCACTAGCTAGTTTAACCGAAGGCACAACGACTTCTCTATCTACCTATCTATCCGTCCGGGAAGACGCGCTTGACCTCTATGGATTCAAGTCCCAAGACGAGCGAGTATTCTTTGAACTCTTACTCTCTGTTTCTGGAATTGGCCCCAAGTCCGCATTGTCTATCTTAGGCATTACGACGATCCAAACACTTGAACAAGCTATCGGCACCGGCGACACGAGTTACCTCACCAAGGTTTCTGGTATAGGCAGAAAAACTGCTGAGAAAATCGTCATTGAGCTTCGCGATAAACTTCGAGCTAATGTCGACATGAAGGAAGCTCCTGGCGCACTTCGCGCAGAGAGTGATGTCGTTGAAGCTTTGAAATCTCTCGGCTATTCGCAAAATGAAGCTCGCGATGCACTCAAAAATGTACCAAGCGACATCCTCGGTACCAATGCACGTATCAAAGAAGCACTGAAAATTTTAGGTAATAAATAATATGGGAAAACTATCTCAATTTTTTAAGAATCCACAAGCTAAAGTATGGATTATTACGTGTTTAGTAGCAGCTATTTTGGTTTTTATACGGATTGAAAACATAACATTTAAATATGATACAGCTTGGTGTATCAATACATATGGTGAAAGCTATCTGGTACACCACGGTGGGCGATATTATCGTTGGAGTGCCTGTCACTGTAATGATGGATATAGCATGAGCCATTCACAATGCCTACTGCCACTGCAAGCGGATCAAAGAAATACTGAGATAAATACTCTTATGACTGACGGAAAGATACTCTGCGATCAAGGAGAAGTACAAGCGGGTATAGCAAAAATTAAACAAGTAATTACACTCAATTCACATGAGCCCTTTAGCTATTCAACTATTGGCTACTGTTATCAACAAGCGACAGATCTACCAAATGCAGAAGCATGGTACGAAAAAGCTCTTACAGATTACGATTATAAATTTGGACCAAATTTTGAAGGCCACTACTACCATGACATGTCAGTTAATGACCTACCTGGGCATAGTGACTACATACCGGATTATCAATTTGTAGATGGCATAAAAACAAGCAATAGAGAAGCAATTTTTATATATAAAAACTTAGCAAAAATATATTTTGAAAGAAATAATCCAATACTTGCGATGTTAACCATTAACAAAGCATTTGCCTGGGACAGTTTGGATAATCCAGTTAATGCCGAATCCTACTTCATTCGTGGAAATCTGTATCTAGCAAAAGATACAGATCAAGAACAACTATTTTCAAAAGGAAGCAACACAATAAGTGGTTGCCAAGATATGAAAAAAGCTTCTGAACTAGGATGGCCTGGAGCTGAAAATATCTACATAGAGAAATGTAAATAAAAAAGCAATATACTACTGCATGTTATACTTTTTGTATGCCTGAACTCCCCGAAGTGCAAACAACAGTCGCAGGACTCGCCAAAGTGTTACCTGGGCTTCGAATTACCGATGTTTGGACTGATTTGGCCGTTAAAACTCACACAACTCCCCACCTTTCACAATCACTCAAAGATAAAAATTTTTTCAAAAAATTTAAACAGATTTTAGTCGGCAGTAAAGTAGTTTCAGTCGAACGACGCGCTAAAAATATTCTTATCAATCTTGCAAACAAAGAAACCATCCTCATCCATATGAAAATGACAGGCCACCTCATGGTCGGCAAGTATACAAAAGTTGAAAATAAGAAAACAAAAACCTTCTGGCAACCAGCAACAAGTGAGAAAAACGACGCCCTACGTGATCCATATAACAAATACTTACATGTTGTCTTTAGTTTATCGAATGACAAACAACTCGTGCTATCTGACGCAAGAAAATTTGCCAAAGTAACTCTAGCGCCAACAGAGAAAATTGCAACAAGCATTCATCTTGGGCACCTTGGACCTGAGCCACTCGAAAAAAAGTTCACGTTCAAAGAATTCAAACTGCGTCTCACCAAAAGACCACGCGGCAAAATCAAGGAAGTGTTGATGAATCAATCTGTTATTGCTGGTATCGGTAATATTTATTCTGATGAAATGCTCTGGCTTTCCGGTATTCATCCTGCATCAATTGCAAAAGAAATACCTCCGAAGTATTTGCAAATATTGTATACAGCAATGCAAAAAGTCTTGCACCAAGGCATAGACTTTGGTGGAGATTCGACGAGTGATTATCGTGACATCGATGGCAAACGCGGCAAATTCCAACACCACCACAATGTCTACCGTATGGCTGGCAAAACTTGTTCAAAGAAAGACTGCACTGGCAAGATTATTCGCATGATTATCGGCGGACGTAGTGCGCACTTCTGCAATACCCATCAGAAAATGCTAAAATAATCCTATGGATCCAATGAAAGAATTACGATGGTTTGGTGGACTTCTCCTAGTCTTTTTTGCTTTATGGCTCTTTGGCGGTGGCTACGAGCGCTATAGCAAAGAAAATGATAAGCCTTTTATTAAGCCTCCTGCACCGCTTGATACCGGTGAAGTCTATGGTCCAACAAACAATACCGTTAACACGAAAGTCCCACCTGGCTGGCAAAGTGCGACAACAGACTACTTCACTATTGCCCTACCGCCTGGCTGGTATTACAAGCCATCACCATCGAGTGTTTGGAATTCGAACCGCGGCGAATTAACCGATACCAAGACCGTCCTTTTCTTCGAATATGGACCGTATGCTGCACTACCCATAGCAACCACCGACAGTGCATACATAGTTACTTCAGAACAAATAGCTGGGGTGTCAGCCAAATTATTTCATCCAAAACTTTTCTCTGGAACAACAACTGGCGTCTTTATTGATCAAGGTGTCGGCAAAGAAAAACTTTCGATTGCAGGCTACAATTTGACTGCCACAGAACAAAACATGGCATATCAAATATTTCGAACAGTAGAATTCCGATATTAGCTGTCGAAGATACACTTTTACAAAGACTTGCACAGGTTGACGAACCGAGCATAAGGCGATTTTTCAACAGAAAAATACGCCGTTCTTTGTAAAAGTCGTATCGAGACAAATATTAAATATCCGACAATCGGAATATCGCAATACCAGCTGCCACTGCAACATTGAGTGACTCTTTTCTGCCTGCCATTGGGATTTCGACTATGGTATCTACCCCATCAAGTACACTCTGTTCAATACCCATCACTTCATTCCCAACAATAAGTGCAATAGGTTTATCTGTTTTGTATTTTTTATAGTCAATAGATTTTGGTGATTGTTCAAGTGCGACAATAGTATACTTCTCGGCTCGCAATTTTTCACATACCGAAGCAATTGTTTTCTCATACGACCATGGCACAGTAGTTTCTGCACCGAGTGAGGTCTTTATCATGTCAGCACGCTTTCTGCCAAATCGGTCAATAGGTGTCGGTGTGTAACCAACAATATAGATATGCGAAATGCCCGCCGCATCAGCGGTACGAAATATTGATCCAACATTTTGAACACTACGGATATTGTGGAGAATGAGAACCATTAGAATTTTTAAAATTATTATAAGGAGTTTAATAAGATACTAAATCTCAATTTCAAAATTAAGTGAAAGTGGCAAATGGTCAGAAACTTCATCATTTAGGACTTTAAATTCAGATACTTTTATTTCAGGAGAAGTAAAAATGTAATCTGCATAAGGAAACTCTTTTAATTTTTCATAGTGGCGACTTCTTGTTGTCGTGTAGCTACTTTTCATCATTTGATTTGTAAAAATTAAATTAAATGCGGCAATAGCTTTTGTATCGGGATTTAGATTAAAGTCACCGACGATGATTTTAGGGTTTGTATCTTTATTTACTATATCCAGTACCCTCTTAGTCTGAATATCTCTTACTGGTGTGTCTTTCTTATCTGCTTTTGGCACTCCGTGGAAGTTATATATGATTAGATTTTTAAAATGCATACATTGTAAAATCCTTGGAAAAGGAGTTGGCATGTGGGTAATTTCTTCTTCTGATAAAATAAGATGAGTTTCTATATGATCTACGACTAATTCTTTTTTTATAAAAATGGCATGTCCAGTACCTGGAACTTGAGGACTAAAGTAGCCTGTAAATTCAGGTAATACCTCTTTAATATGTGAGAAAAGGTTCTTATCTTCTTCTGGAGAGTCAACGGTTTCAGCAGAAGCATTATTGTTCATCTCTTGAAAACAGAAAATATCAGTATCATCATTATTTTTTATAAATTGCAATAATGGTTGGTTTATTCTACCACCCCAGGTGTTTAGTGTGATGAGTTTCATAAATGAGACTATAGCATAGGTTTGGACTTATATCTCAGGCAAATAAAAAACAGAATAAAAGGCAGAAGTAGTTACTTTTGCCTTTTATATCTTTCATAAACCTCACTTTGTGGTCATAAATAATTCTTTCGCCGTCGCTCAAGAATTTTCACGACCCTGCCTCGTCTATTTTTTCTGTTGAAAAAATATGACTGCGGCTCGCACAAGTCCATCTTTGTGGTCAGGAATAGTTTTCTACTGAAAACTTTCCCGACCCTGGCTCGCGCCGTCGCGCTCCGCCTCGCACAAAGTGCCCCGCACTTTGTGCGCCCGGTAGGAATCGAACCTACGACCATCTCCTTAAAAGAAAACCGCCCGGGGTTGTTTTCTAAAATATCTTTATTTATCAAGCTAAAATCGTTAAAATGAGAAGTTTTTAAATCGATTTTAACGACCAGTTCTCAATCAAAACGTGAGTGACAAAAAGCAAATAAAGTCAGCAGTCTTATTTAAAATAATAATGACCCGACACTGATATGGTGACAGATTCAGATGAGATTATCAAGACATATACTTATAGGATAATGTTCGGATATTGATAATAAAAAAGCCTCTTGGTTTACAAGAGGCTTGCTGTTTAGAATTGAAGTCTTAAGTTAATTTAGACTTACATCTTCCATTTCAGGTTGAAGGTCATCTTTAGTCATACTGGGAAGAATAAAGATGTCAAAAATGTTAATTGCTGTAGGAAGGCACTCGAATGTTTCAATATACATTTTCATTCCTTTAATCATATGGTCTGAGCCTTTCTGCAGAATTTCCTTCTCTGATTTCTCCATTACTTCTCCTGCAACAGATATTTGTAGATCAATTGCAGCTTTAAAGCCTTCACTGAAAGAAAGTAGATCTTCTACACTGGTCACGGCATTAAGAAGAACTTTCTCCCAAATTTCAAACATTTTTCTGATCTCTTCTTCATTCCCCGTTGATTCCTTTTTGAAATACTCTGCAATACTCTTCAATGCCGTTGTAATATTCAATGATTCCATGCTTATCAACAAATCCCTTGCTGATCGTAATTGCTCAAGGCCAGAGGTTGTTCTTAGGGCAGTATCAATTACTTCAAGTCTGTTACTGAAATCCTTTATCTTTAAGTATGCGTTTATTGTCTTCATTGGTTTGTTATTGGTTTCCTCAGAAGACAAGAATCTGCTGGGGGAGCCAATAAAAACCATATATTAAAGGACTATTACTTTCAGTATAATAGCATATATATTGGGAAAAGTCAATGTTTTAATAAGCAGGAAAATAAAAAGAGGTAACCTCGACGGTATACCTCTCAATGTGCTATTTACTATTTACAAATCTACCTCAATGACCTTGTGCTCATAGACTCGTAACAAAAGTGTTTCAAGATCAGGTTTAAGATTATCCAGTTTACCCTCATACTCTTGCGTGTAATGCGGGATCAGCTTTATAGGTAGAAAAGCTAAACCTTCAAACGAACTACCAGCACTCGGGCTGTAAAATGCAGAGGTGAGGACATTTGCTCCTGCAGATTCACCGGCGACAATTTTTCCTTGTAACATTTCTTTCAGAGTAGGAAACTTTTTCAGCGCCTCAAGCAATTTCAATGTTTTACCTCCCTGAAAGTAAACAATATCAGCTAAACGCAATTGTTCAATGAAAGATTCTTCCCTGGCAACATTAAAATAGATCCACTTTTGCCATTTATTTGCAGTAAATTCCTCCATTACTTTTTGTGTACTAGCCTCTATCCGGCCAGGTTCTTTTGCAAATGGCACAATTAAAATCTCTGGTTCTTCGGGGGCATCTTTTAATATTTCTGCGTAGAAATCGTCGTTATCTTCATCTGTTTTTCCTGGAGTGAATCCTCCATGTAAAATAAATTTTGTTGTCATCCTTATTATTTTTAGGTGAATACAAAAGACTTTTAGAAATCTCCTGTGTTCACCTAAAAATGGATTGTATGGAAGAGCAATTATTTTGCATATAATAGCATAAATAATAGTAAAAGTCAATCAGTACTCTACATTTTGAGGCAATGAAGAAATGTAAAAATAAAAAGTCGGAAGTGGGGATACCGTATGATACAATAAAATCATGTTTTACATGCTACAACTTAGAAAAATTGTTATTGCGATTTACGACTATCAGGTCAATACACCCGGAAGTACAATAAATGGGATGGAAGAGAACAAGATAATTGAGTATCTTATGAAAAAATATGATGCTTCCCGCGAAAAAGTACAAGCTAAGTTAAAAGAATTACAGAAAGAAAATATAATTGATGATGCCCTAAGTGGTAATGCTAATGAAAGAAAATTAGAACTAACGAAAAAGGGTTATAAATTAAAGCGTTCATGGATAAACGCTTTGATATTTGGGTTCTAATCCACAAGTTCGAAACGAATTAATCCTCTCTTTCTGATCTTTTAGATACTGCAAGCCAGATTGCAAAACCTGCGAATATTATTTCAAGAAACCCGCCCTCAATGTTTGGGCCTTTTACCGTGACATAATCACCAACACATTCACTCCCATCCCTAGTCTGTATTCTTTGAGCACATTCACTATGATACTTAGCGTTAAAAGAAAAATATGCCTGAACTAATAAGACTCCCGCAACAATGGCAATGAGTGCTCGCCAGAGTCTGTCGTTTGATAGTTTGTCCATACCCCACTTTCTTCCCCAGAAATAGAGGATCAGCCAAACCAGCGATGGAAAAATAATCAAATATGCAATGCGAACTAAAAACCCGTAGGGTTCAACTGGCCCAAAAAGAAATAGGGCAACGAAAACCATACCTACAATAAAACTTCTATTCCCACTGCTTAAACCAATCTCTTTTTCGGAGCTATGTATCATAAACTTAATTATACCACTCAAATAAATAAGCAAGCCCGAATTGCGAGCAAAATATTATCACTAGACCCCTCCCTACAGGATATTGGGAAATGCCACAAGATAAAGGAGATGTGGTAGAATTTTGACCATGAGTGATATTGAGAATGATATAAATATCGACGCAAATTATATAAAAATAAAAGAGAAAGCTGAAGTTTTTTATAAGACTGTCAGCGAAGTTTACTGTCCATATTTCAAAGAAAAAGTTGCATTTAACGATAAAGGAATTAAACATATTAAATTTAAATCCGAGAGAGTAGCACGCGATAGGAAAGATCAGTATATGCGTCTGAAAAATATTCATCTTGCTCCACTAGTGTTGAAGAGTAGCTATACACTCCAAGAAATTCAAACCAAAAAAATGTTTATTGATATCGACACCAACACAAGACATGAAAAAATGTTAAAAGAAGTTACATATTATGCTTTTATTGCAATTCTAAAAGATGGTCAGTTTGATAAAAGAGTGAAGGTAATTGTTAAACAAGTATCAGGTGGTATTAAAATGTTTTGGAGTATTATTCCATTCTGGAAAAGTAACAAGGAATTAAAACTACATACTGGTGATTTAGAAAATGACTAGAAACTAAAAACCACCAAGTTTCCTTGGTGAGTTTTAGTGTGTTTGGTTACAGTTTGGTTTCTAACCGTGACGGGGTAAAGACCCCCCAAACACTTTTCAATAATAACATAAACGATATCCACAAGTCAATAAAGTAACATTATACTTTATAATGTCAAGGTCTTTTAAAAAAGGATCACTCCCTACAGAACATGTGATATACTTAAATTGCTTAATTAAGCAACGCGTTAAATAACCTAAACAAGCAAAAGCCCGATCTCTAAATCGGGTCTTTTGTTTGCTTCAAATTATTGTCGTTTTCCAATAAGCTTAGAATGTACAGAAGTGTTCAGACAGTTCTGCCTTATTCCACCCTTAGAGGGGTGTTTATAACTTACCATCCTACCAGACAATTCTTTTTAGACTTGTACTTCCGCTCTCTTGGTAGGATGCATTTACTTACTAAATTTCTGAAAATTTAGCTTTGCTGGTTCCGCCGAGAACGAAAGGTGGTACTACTAGTATTGTTATAGTTATTTTCATAAATATAAAATAGTTAGTTAATAAACCTCTTCATTCTCGAAGAGCTGGCAATTTTTCTACCTAAACAAATAGATAATTTAAACTGCTTGTTTAGAACTATATCATTTACACATCGGAAAAGTTAATGTGAAAAGTGGAAAACATGTGATTTACTGTCTCCCGCAAAGTAGAGAATTCAGACAGGAACGTAAAATGCTTTCTAAAATTAAATCAAGACCAGAAAATTTATCATACCTAGCAAATTTTCCCTGGTAAATAATCGATTCTACGACTACCTCCCTTAGAGAACTGCTCATCCAACCTCTTTTTTAAGGGGCAGTTCTCTATTTTTGTAAAGTTTTCTTATGAACCGAGATTTTCTCCAACTCACGAAATACCTTTATATATCAACGTGAAATCAAGAATTCCAAAATTTTTCTCACGTTTCAAATCTCAAAATTTGTGCGCCCGGTAGGAATCGAACCTACGACCATCTCCTTAAAAGGGAGCTGCTCTACCGACTGAGCTACGGGCGCATATATCTACTTTAAAATCTACACTATTCTATGTTTTCTATTGAAGCCACTACGACTAGCTATGGCGCAAATGAATAAAAATTACAGACATTACTCTGTACTAAACGCTTTAAAAAGTAACATATTTACACACATAAATCAATATTGGTGGTAAATAAAATAGTTTACAAAAACATACTTCACTCCGTAACCTGTGCTAAACTAGTACTATGAAACCAAAAACCAAAATCAGTATTGCAATTGTTGTAGGGATTATTGTTCTTATTATTGCTAGTATCTTTATTAATAGCCAAAAAAGCACTGACCCTAAAGTACTTGCACCGATTGAGCAGTTTGCACAGTGTATAGCTGACAGTGGCGCCAAGTTTTACGGTGCTTTCTGGTGTCCTCATTGCGCCACCCAAAAGCAGCTCTTTAGTAAAAGCGCCTCCAAACTCTTGCCATATGTCGAATGCTCAACACCAGACAGTAAAAGCCAAACACAGATCTGTATTGATGCAGGCATCAAGAGCTACCCTACCTGGGTATTTACTGATGGATCAACACTCTCTGGTGAACAATCTCTCAAAACTCTAGGCGCTAAGACTAACTGCCCACTCCCATAATATGTTCACAACGATTCTCAACAACATAACGACAATAAGTGCGATTGTGATTGGACTTAGCGGAAGTGTGCTTATTATCTGTAAAATATGTAAAATCAAAATCCCAGAAGGGGTTGTCAAGCACGCATATTTATTTGGTTTTATTATTTCGCTCGGTGCTATATGCATGAGCCTCTTGTACTCGGAAATCATCGGTTTCCCTCCATGCAAGCTTTGCTGGTTGCAACGGATCTTTATTTACCCACAAGCGATAGTATTCGGACTCGCTCTTTGGAAAAAATACCCGACCTATATCATCCGGAATATCGCACTATGGTTAACCGCTATAGGAGGAATCATATCTGCCTACCACAACTTCATCTACTATACTGACTATTCGCCGCTACCTTGCGATGCAGCCGCTTCATGCACGCAGCAGCTGGTGACGACACTCGGCTTTATGTCTATACCGCTTATGGCGCTTTGTGCTTTTATTGGTCTTTTTGCAGTCATTTTGCTATTACCCAAAGAATCCAAGGAGTAGTTATCCACAGATGTTCTTACGCAAGTGCAGAAAATAGCATATACTGTATGCAAGTACATTTATATTTCCAACCAGAGCTTGCCGTTTAGGCATCAAATTAGTGGTATGGAAAAAATATCGAAACAGTTCTTTCAGCACAGAATTATTTGTGCATAGTATGTTCTTTATCGTAGGATAGGAGAAAGAGCCTCATGTTTGCCCCATAGATTTCTATGAGCCAAACACGAGGCTCTTTTTTTATGTTACATATATGCCAGCAGTATCGCCTCAAGTCCTTCATCAATCGATACTGTACCTCGTCTCGCATCATGATACAGTTTTACAATTGCCTGCCGGAATGCGAACAGCTCGTCGTTAGTATATTTCGTCATATAAGTACGGGATTTTTTTTCAACATAGGGATTAAGTCCAGAGGGTGCACCTTTTGGCAACTTGGTTAGAAGGCTTACTGTTTTTAAGAGCCAGAAAAGTGCACCAATAATCTCGTCAGGACTTTTATCATGGAGTATAGCCTCCGTATACATTGCCCATGCTCCTTTTTTATCGCGCATACCAACACGCTCAGTAAATGCAAATGGCGTCCACACTTGGTTACGCTCTTTTGGTAAGGCATATTCTGCACATAACTTTGCATTTTTTTTAAATAATTCTCTCTCAGCTGCAAGTATTGTCTCTTCAGAAATAACACAAACCGCAGGTGAATCTACTATTGTTTCTATGTTTGATAGGATATAGTCTTTGACCTCGCTTACCATCATCGCTCCATCGAGGATAACTACGTAAGCCTGTCCAAAGAGTGATGTACTCTCAAAATATTGAGTGAGTAATTCAGGCTTTGCCGTCAAATCATTAAGTGTAATGGTTTCGTATGCTTTATATAAATCATTGTTCACCAATTCCTTTACAGCATTCTGTCGCTTATCTGTATCAGTGCCGTAGAAAACAAAAAGCATACTAGAATGTAACTATTTTTTTATAATTTACATACGCCTCACCATATCGTTCAACCAAAATTTCTTCTTCGCGTCTGATATAGGTATATCGAGTGACCACATAGGCAACAATGGCACCCATGACAATAAGTCCAGAATTCATAATGAAGCCAAAACCAAGCACTAAAAACACAAGGCCGATATGTGTGGGACTGCGCGTATATTTATACGGGCCATACATAAAATCAGCTGGTGTCATACCTATACCATGCTCTTTTCGATTTTTAGCGGTCATTTCCGATGTATGTTGCGCCCAATATATAAGCGCCGTACCAACTATCAGGAGTACGGGACCGAAAGCTATAATCGTTCCACCAAAAATCCGAAATGGGTAGAAGTAATCAACAATAAAGCCAAATATTGCAGCTGCAAAATAGATTAAATATGAATGCGCTAGAACTTGATGAATATTGGTTATATGGCCCAAAAATTGTATATGTTTTTTCTGCATAGCGTATGATTTGCAAAGTATACCATACCCCTCCTATTTCAATTCTCCCCAATGAGCACCCTCTTTGCTATGAACTTCGATTGGTACTGACTTAAGATTCTCAAGGAATGATGGCGGGATGATGTCTTGCATAGCTTTACCAATTATCTGCTTTGCCAGTAGTGCAACTGATGTGTCCACTTCATAGACCAATTCATCATGCACCTGCAGTACAAGCAGTACCTTATCTACAATTTTGTTTTCTTCAAGCTTTACTTGAACATCCCGAATTGCCAATTTGACGATGTCTGCAGTTGCTGTACCTTGGATTGGCGCATTGATCGCCATGCGCTCTGCCATAGCGCGTACAAATGGCATTTTAGATTTCAATCCTGGGAAATAACGTTTACGACCAAAGAGAGTCTTGGTATAGCCATACTTATACGCATCAGCTTTGACCGTATCTAAATACTCTCGAATTGTAGGAAATTGTGCAAAGTAATTATCATAGAATTCCTGTGCAGTTTTCCGATCAGTACCGAGATTCTCCCTCAGTGCCGTAACTCCCATACCATAGAGGATACCGAAATTAATAACTTTGGCGCGACGGCGCATTTCATTATCTACTTTATCTTCTGGTACACCGAACACTTTCGAAGCAACAGCAGCATGCACATCTTTGCCTTCTTGAAAGACTTTAATCATAAAAGGATCTTGTGATAGAAGTGCAGCAATACGAAGCTCGATTTGGGAATAATCAAATGCTAAGAGCACACTTCCCTTTTTGGCAACAAAAGCATTCCTGATATTTCTACCAAGTTCTGTGCGAGTGGGAATATTTTGCAAATTTGGATCTTGGGAGGCAAACCTACCAGTTGTTGTGCCTGCCTGGATAAACTTGGCATGCAATCGTTTGTCGTCACTTATAAGTAACGGCAACGTGTCTATATATGTCGAAAGTAATTTCTGTAATTCCCGGTGCAGTAATATGTCAGCAACGATTGGGTGAGCATCACGAAGCTTCACAAGTTCGCTTTCCCGTGTCGAACGCGCTCCGCCTGCAGTTTTCTTGAGCTTTGTGCCCGTACCCTCGTTGATCGCCAGTTCGTCGAAGAGTATATCTCCTAGCTGCTTCGGTGAATTGATATTAAACTCTCTGCCTGCATGTTTCCATATTTTAGCTTCGAGACTAGCAAGTTCCTTGTGGTACGTCTTCGAAAGTTTTTCTAAATAAGCCTTGTCGACTTCGATACCTGTCTCATAGATACCATCAACGATAGGGATAATCGGAAGCTCTATTTGTTCATACACATATGACAAGTCATTGGTTTTGATATCTTCTAGGATCTTTGTCCGCGCGCTATCAAATGTAGCAACATGCGCATAGGCGAGCATGTCAGCAAGGGTAATATTGGTTAATTCTGAATTCAAAAGCCAGAGAGCGATTGCAGTTTCATTAAATAATTTCTGGTCGACTTGCTCTTGGGGTATTTCTGTTTTTTCTTCTGCCACAATTGCAACATTAAAAATTGTTCCAACTCGAGCAATAAGACTTCGAAATTCATACTCACGGAAAAGTATTTCGATTTTAGAAACATCAATATTGTCTCGAAACGTTTTCTCTGGTAGTTGAAATGCTATAGCTGCATCACGCCTAATGGTTGCTAGTGTTTTAGAAAAAAGGGCTTCATCCTCTCCTTCTTCGAGAAGTGTAATGATGCGGTCAGTGATGCCTGCTTTCTTGAAAGCTGCTTTGTCTTTTTTTAATTTCTTATAAATCTCTTCAATGGTGCCAAATGTTTGAATAAGCGTTGTTGCTGTTTTCTCGCCAATACCTTTGATGCCAATAATATTATCTGACGGATCACCACGAAGCCCTTTATAGTCAACGAGAAGTTTCGGCTTGAAACCATAGCGTGCCACAACCAAATCTTCATTATAGAGAATCGTGTCATTGATGCCTTTCTTCAAGGTAAAGACTTGGACCTTCTCATCATCGACAAGCTGCAATGTATCCATATCACCTGAGGCAATAATAATATCTATATCTTTATCTTTTTTCATATTCTCAACAATTGTTCCCAAGACATCATCAGCCTCAAATCCCGGCGCATCATACATAGGAATATTGAATGCTTCGAATATAGTTCGAGAACTTTTGATCTGAGTGACGAGGTCATCATCGGCTTTCATGCGTCCAGCTTTGTACGCATCGTATACTTCGTGGCGAAATGTTTTCTGCGGCAAGTCATAGGCGGCAACAATATAGTCAGGCTTGAGATCGGTAATTATCTTCATGAGCATAGTCGATAAACCATAGAGCGCCCCAGTCGGCTCACCCTTTGAGCTCATAAAATCAGGCAAGGCATGATAGGCTCGGTGAATAATCGCATGAGAATCAAGCAAAATTAGGCGTTTTTTGATTATTTTCTTATCTCTCATATTATCTGCTAACTATAACGTGTTTACATAAAATAAAAAACCGAACCTCTTTGAATGTAATTCGAAGAAGTTCGGTTATTGTGAACTAATCATATGACAGACTTTTGTGTACTTCTAAAAGAAACATTGTTAGAGAAGTTGTCATGAATCCTGTAACTGCAATAACAGGGAAAATAATCATCATGATTAATACAAAATCTAATCTTACAATAATTGAAAAAATGAGTGTCGTTGCAAACAATATTATCACAACCGGTGCAAGCGCTTTTGGTTTCTGATAACTAAAAATATCTACACCCTTTTCAAAGAGTCGGTGTGTCTCTATTAGATATTGCGCTAAGAAGAAACTGGTTGGCATGACAAGCATTAACCCCACTAAAAGAATCGTGAAATACTCTTGTAGTGTCCAAGCAAAATCTGAGTACAAATTGATAGACATACTACAGACAAATGCCCATATAATGTGGCTGATCACCAAAGCTGTCATATTTTTATTGCCCCACAGCTTTGCACTTTCTAAGGAAGTTCTTAATTTCTGTATCATTTTTAAGTTTTCTTAACAATACATTATTTATAGCATTTTGTCAAAAAAACAACTCCAATATTTTAAACCAAGATTTTTCTATCAAGAACCCACGGTAAGCCCTGGGGAATTCTTTTAGGAATTATGCAAAACATAGTTAGAGCCTTAAGCTCTAACTATGTGATCCGTATTGAGCGAGACTGATCCTTGTGTTCCAAAGAAATTCTCACCGCATCTTTTGGAATCAATTTTTTCACTCGCACTGGCCACTCAATTAAAATCAAATTTTCTGGTTCAGCTATTATTTCTTGCCAGCCAAGTTTCTCCAATTCTTGTTCACTGTCGAGACGATAGGCATCAATATGTATCAAAAGTCGAAAGCCGGGAATCATAAGTGGTATCTTGTACTTTTTCATAATGACGTACGTTGGAGAATTGACGTTTTCCTTGATACCAAGCTGTCTAGCAATTTCTTGGGTCAACGTTGTCTTCCCTGCACCGAGTTCACCGGAGAGTGCGACAACTTGTGCTTTGCGGTGAGTTGAAAGTCTTAAAGTCAAAAGTTGTTTCAAAATTTCTTTGGCTATACCTGGAAGTTCTTTTTCAGTAAATATCCTTTTCATTCCTGCACTATATCACAACCTTGTCTTTGAAACGGAGCAATCAAATATTTTGAGCCGAACATTGTTTGAGCCCCGCTCATGCGGGGCGAGTTTGAGAGGCAAAAAATATTTGATTATGAAGTGTTTGGAAATATAACAGCAAAAAATCACCCCGTGTGGGGTGATTTTTTGTGTTGTGTTCTCTTAACTAAACATTGGTCCTGTTGGTCCAGGTCGGCGAGACATATAGAGTCGTCGAGCTAGATATACGAGAGCAAGGATGATAAGGAGAAGGAGCAACCAGCCAAATAGTGAGTTTGGAAAGAATCCAAATCCAGCTAAGAAGGCAAGACCAGCAAGTGCGTTTCTGACATTATTTACATGGTTGATTTCGTATGCTGTTGCTTCTTGCTGAGCACCATTTGTATTGGTATATACCAAGTTTGCTGTTGCAACCAAGGTATCACCATAGCGAGCTACACCAGCGACCTGACCTGAGAGGTAGTATGTACCTGTCTGGTTAGGAATAAGGCTACCTAGCTCAATCGTAAGTGCATTATCTGCATTTGAGAAGAAGCCAGTTGAAGAGTTACGGTAGGAAATATCTTGTGGCAAGATAACACGGAGAATTGCGTTTTGGAGTGTTCGTCCACTGATATTTTTGTAGATTACTGTGTAGTCAATGATGTCACCAACGTACACGTTTTCATATCGTGAATCGATTGTAAGCATGATGTCACCGTTACCATTACCTGTACCAATAACGGTACCTGTATGAATAACAATTGGTGCCGGTGCAACACTAGTTGAAAGTGTTCGGAAAGAAAGTATCTGACCGTACTTCAAGGTGCCATCATTTGCACGAGCAACTGCACGGAAGTAATAGGTAGTATTTGAACTAAGTCCTGTTACTGTATTGAAGAAGCTAAGTGTGCTGTTGGTACCGAGTACTTGCTGTGTTGAATATTTACCCATCGAGGTTGTTGTACCATATTCGAACCAGCCAGTGACACTATCATTTGAGCTGTTAAGGACAAGAGCATTTAGTACTGCACTTGATTGTGTGATTGATGAAGCAGGAGTCGTGGTAACTGATACATTGCTGTATATGATACCGCCTGTCGTCGTAAAGCTAAGCACTTGTCCACAAACTGGACCTGAACTAGACGATGTGCTCTGTGCGCAAGCTTTGTAGTAATACACATGGTTAGAAGATAGGCCATAGAGTGAGTAGTTGAAACTACCAGAGTATGACTGTGTACCTGAAGCATAGACAGTGTTGGCTAGATTGTACGTACTATTTGATGTACCCCATTCAAACCATCGAGTCACATTTGAATACGAAGTATTATTTGTATTCAAGTATCCTTGGAGCACTGCTGACGTATCAGTAATGTTTGTTGGATAGTTTGTGGTAACTGTTAGATTAGTGTTATTTGAACCATTGTATAGATTTTCAGAGTCATTGAATGATGTACAATCTGGGTCAGACGCATAACCATTGTAACCACCATAGTCTATGTAGCCATCACCATCGTTATCGAGGTGGTCGTTACATGTATACACTGTTTGACCATTAAATACGTTTTCAAAATCAGTATACGATGTACAATCTGGGTCAGACGCATAACCATTGTAACCACCATAGTCTATGTAGCCATCACCATCGTTATCGAGATGGTCGTTACAGGTAGCTAAGATTTGGCCGTTAAATACATTTTCTGAATCAGTATTTGATGTACAATCTGGATCAGCTGGATAGTCAACGAAACCGTCACCATCATTGTCGAGATCATCATTACATGTTGCAGTCGCAACTGTATCTTTACTGATAAGGTATTGTACGCGGAGGTACCCTTGTGTTGACCAACCAGGAGCAATGTTACCAATATTAATACCACTAGTGAAAAGTTCACTATCACCTATAGTCTGTTGCGTCGTCTGATTTGGAAACCAAACTGCTGAACCAGGAATGTAGGCCATGGTTTGTGGAGATGAGATTGCAATCGTTACTGAATCTGAGATACCACTGTATCCATCCGCAGTAATCGTTGCTGTGTAGTTGAAACTAGTGCCTTCAGTAGGACCAGTTGTTGATGGTGACATTTTGATGCGAGTGTTATTCGCAGTTGTCGTACCAGTGTTGTGGTAGTAGATATCAAAAGATATAGTATCACCGGCATCCGCTGACACTGTTGTTGAAATCCAGTTTGAACTGTTTGGATACTTTGTCGCATTGATTGCGCGAAGTGTCGCATAGTCCTGAGGATCATTATTAAAGCTTACAAACGCTTGCGCGCTATGTGTCACACCAAATACTCCAACACTGAAAACAGCGAGGAAGGCGAACACGGTAGCGACTTTTGTTATATATGTTTTCATATTTTTATTGTGATTAAGCGCACCTAATAACTTGTTATGCTATAATAATAGCATATTTTAATAAATAAGTCAATAGTATACTAACCCTAAGCTTTTGGCCTAGTTTTATTACTGTTAACCTTATTAAACTGCTAACTACATCTTTTAGGCCTCAATCAATCTGTATGACGATTAAGAACTAAAAATGTAGTGCGATTGTTTCATAAAAACGAAACAATCGCACTGTATGCTTATAATTTTGCAAGATACTATTGGGGATAATATACCCCATTTAATACATAGCCTCCTCCAGATCCTCCGCTGGTATTAGTCCAAGGACCATTGGTTCCCGTACTACCTCCAGTGTTTGTTCCTGTCCCTGTACTTCCATTATTAAATGGGTACCCACTTGGATTCCCGTATCCAGGAATGGATCCTTTGTTATTCTTTCCTAAAGTTTCGGAAAGTATCCAAGCAGTACCGACAGCAGCAGCACCGATAGCAGCACCCACAGCATATTTGCCATTTTTGGGTTTGCATTCTTTGCAATCAGCCTCTGTTTTGGTGGTAGTTGTCGTTGCAGTTTTATCTACATACAACGTTTCAACCACTACAGTATGTTTAATAGGCGGCATTGGGGGGTAATAATTCGCGCCAGCCAAACGAGCTGTGGTGTCCGCGTAGGTAGTATGGTTACCGTTATTATTGCCGTTGTTATTACCGGCGTTAACAAAAATGTTAGTAACACCACCTGGTGTCGTTGCCACAGATGTAACTTTTGTGAACCCTTGGGGGGCACGCAAATCATCTGTAAAATTAAAACACCGTGCTGAACCAATCATTCCACCGGTTGCAGCGTGAAGAAACTGCTCACCATTAATATTTGCACGAAAGGCTCTATAATTGAAACTTCCGTCAGGATTCTGGGAGCATGAAATTTTTACTTCCCCGGCCTTGAATTTGTCCTCAGCTAAATACGATGCATGGAGTGCATCAATTAAATCTTCCTTGTAGACTATTGGTACACCTGCGGCTCGATACCGGTTTGCTAATTCAAGCTGAAAGCTCGTAGCGCCGTAATTTAAGATACCATCAACATCGCCCTTATCAACGATGTTTACCATTACGTTGATGCAATCGCTGTAGGCGATTGAACCAGCGTCTTTTAGTCCAGGCTGTGCGTAACACAGGCTAACACTTTGCAAAATTAAGAAAATTAAGAACGTTATTTGTTTCATAGTCTATCGTTTAAGGTATTATGAATTTTTTGGTTTATTTACCTATATCCTATCATATTTAACTATATATGTCAATAGCCAGAGGTAGTCTGAAAAGAGTTCTATTTCCTTCGTTTTTAGCACATTTCCTTGTATTATAAGGACAATGATTCAATTCGATGAGGATAAACAAAACAAGCGACTCGAAGACCTACACAAGCTAGAAGAGGAAGAGTTAGTCAAAGTTCTTGCAGCTGCCAAGTACGATATTCCCTATATTGATCTCTCCAGTGTCACCATCGAAAATGAGGCACTACGCATGATTAGTGAACCAGAGGCTCGCAAGGCCGAAGTTGCAGCATTTAAAATTGCCGGCAAAACCATCGATGTCGCAGTACGATCCCCTGTCCGTGAAGAGCTCGCTTCGATTCGCGACTCTCTCGAGAAGCAAAACTATAGCGTACAATTTTTCATGGCATCGCACGCTAGCCTCGAGAAAGCGTGGAGCAGATACGCTGAACTTTCTATGGCATCAGCTTCGAAAGCCGGTGGCATCGATATTTCCGGTGAAGCACTCGAAGAAATCGCCGAGAAAGTACACTCAATCAAAGATGTTGCACATGTTGTAGAAGAAGTCACCAGTGAAAGCAAGACTCACAAGCTATCACACATGCTTGAGATTATTTTAGGCGGTGCTATCGCTATCAAAGCATCCGACATTCACATCGAACCCGAAGAAGATCATGTGCGTTTGCGCTTCCGACTCGATGGTGTGCTCGAAGACATACTGACATTCCCTCACGATACGAATAAACTTTTAAATTCACGCATCAAACTTATCTCGGGACTTAAGCTCACAATGAAAAGTATTGCTCAAGACGGACGCTTCAGTATATTTATGAAAGACGGCACTGAGATAAGTATGCGTGTGTCGATCATTCCTGGTGCGTATGGTGAGTCAGTCGTCATGCGTATTTTGGATCCGAAATCTATCCAAGTAAAACTCGAAGACATGGGTATAGCCAAACGACTCTTTGAGCTCATGGATCGTGAAATCAAAAAACCAAACGGATTGATACTCTTAACAGGCCCGACTGGTTCCGGCAAAACGACGACACTCTATGCTTTCCTACGCCGGATATATTCTGCTGAAATAAAAATCATCACTATCGAAGATCCTATCGAATATCACCTGCCTGGTATTACACAGACACAAGTCGAGAATAATTATTCGTTCCTCGATGGCTTGCGTGCTGCACTCCGCCAAGACCCAGACGTCATCATGGTCGGCGAAATCCGAGACGCTGAAACAGCAAAAATTGCCGTTGAATCAGCATTGACCGGGCATTTGGTCTTCTCAACACTCCATACGAATAACGCTGGCGGTGTTATTCCTCGATTGATCGATCTTGAAGTCAATCCTAAAATTATGGCAGCGGCACTAAGGCTTTCTATCGCACAGCGACTCGTACGCAAGCTCTGTCCTGTCTGCAAGAAAGAACATGTCCCGACAGAAAGTGAATCCACAAAAATTAAAAGTATTCTAACGGCAGCAGTCGCTAATGGCAAAAACCTCACTGAGTATGGCATTGATCCAAATGCACCGATCAAGCTCTGGGATCCTGTGGGTTGTGACAAATGTAATACGACAGGTTACAAAGGACGTATGGGTATCTACGAAGCCATTTATACTGATGAAGCAGTTGAAAAAATAATTCCTCTTAATCCAAGCGAACGAGAAATCAAAGCTGCCGCACTTTCCCAAGGCACACTCGATATGAAAGAAGACGGTATCGTCAAAGTACTTTTGGGTATCACTTCCTATGATGAAGTCAAAAGTGTCGTTGATCTCGACGAGGAGTAAGAAACAACTAGAAAAATTGATAGTGGATATTAAAAAAATAAGCACTTCTCGCCCCGTAGCCAAAATATATGCATTCGATATATTTTGTGGTTCGGGGTGGTTGATTTGGATGAAGAGTGATTGCTTTGATTATATATTTAAAGAGTACGAATATTTTTGTACTCAAAAATTCCTCGAGTTCACGCCGCCGCACTCGCTAGCCTCTTGAAATATATAATCAAAGCAAAAAGGGATGGTTTGGGGAAAAATAAAACACAATTATTTTTGCAGCGAGGACTGTTTGAATCCAATTGTAATTGGATGAGTTCCGCAACAAGAAAATAATTGTGTTTTATTTTTTACTTACATTAATATACAAAAGAAAAAACATGAATCTCTAAACAATCCTTATAACGCTAGGCGCCATAAGTAACACAAGTTTGAAGGATGGCCCCAGCGCTCTTAATAAATTAAGTGCCAAAGCGTCCTACGCACAAGCATAGAGATAAATCTGATTGCTTAGAGATTCATGTCCTCTCAAGGTTTCTATTCAAAGTATACCGTGGTTACAAGTACCACCAAGCCTTATTTCTAAAGGTTTTGTGGAAATGCTGTGGAAAAATAAAAATCACTGGAGTTTCTAAATCTCCTTGATTTATATGGGTAATGGTATACTTGGGAGGTCTTATTAACCTAAAAGGTTTTCACTGAGGAGAGTATAGCATATATAAACTTTATGTCAAGCGATTCGAAACAACCAATCAAGTCCGATGATCACTACCTCGACACAACCCTTCGACCAAATACGTGGGATGAATACATCGGGCAAAATCACATCAAAGAAAATTTACAGATATTACTCCGTGCGGCGCATGAACGAAGTCATACTGCCGAACATATTTTATTTTACGGACCACCGGGTCTCGGTAAAACCACCCTTGCGCACCTGATCGCCAAAGAAACAGGCAGACAAATGAAAACAACATCAGGTCCTGCAATCGAAAAAGTTGGCGACCTTGCATCAATACTCACCAATCTCTCACCAGGCGATATACTTTTTATTGACGAGATTCATAGACTCAACAAAATGATCGAGGAAGTCCTCTACCCCGCCATGGAGTCAGGCATTCTCGATATTATCATCGGCAAAGGTCCTTCTGCACG
This sequence comes from Candidatus Nomurabacteria bacterium, assembly GCA_016699085.1. NCBI lineage: Bacteria > Candidatus Nomuraibacteriota > Candidatus Nomurabacteria bacterium. The sequence continues at coordinate 287,659 of CP064958.1, forward strand.
AACCATCCAACTCGATTTGCCACCATTTACCCTCATCGCTGCAACAACACGCGTCGCACTACTCTCTGCCCCTCTTCGCTCGAGATTCTCAGGTGGCACCTTCCGCCTCGAGTTCTACACTGAGCAAGAAATAACCGAAATTGTGAAGCGTTCTGCAAGCATCTTGGGAGTTACGATCGATGAAGAAGCCATCGGAGAAATTGCCAAGCGTAGCCGCTTTACACCACGTACAGCCAACTATTTCTTGAAGCGCTGCCGCGACTATGCACAAGTCCACAAGAAAGATTTGGATAAAAAGACTGTGTTCTTGGCATTATCGCTCCTCGGTATCGATGAGCTCGGTCTTTCTGAAATCGATCGAGCAGTGCTTACGGTTATCATTGAGAAATTCGACGGAGGGCCTGTGGGACTTAACACCATCGCAGCTGCAACTTCGGAAGAAGAAGCCACTATCGAAGAAGTCGTTGAGCCGTACCTTATCCAGCGAGGATTGCTTGATCGCACTGCCCGCGGCCGCACAGCAACTAAAAAAGCCTACGAACATTTGGGATTTGAATATAAAGGCGACGTACAAGAAAAACTCTTATAATATAGTGACCAAATACATTTTAATAGGCGGACAAATTCATAAAGCAGATGACGGAGGCAAGGCATTTTGTGAAGAATTAATTAAAAACGCCACTAATAAACCTATAAAAATTCTTGACTGCCTTTTTGGCCGTGCGAAAGAAGAATGGAAAGAAAAATTTGAAAATGATACGGATTTCTTTTCTAAAAATCTTGAAAGTTTTGAGCTTGCACTTGCGTCACCCGAAAAATTTATTGATCAGATGAAAAATAGTGATGTGATATTTTTCCAAGGTGGTATTCCTGGTATGTTCATGTCGATCCTTAACACAATTCCTAATTGGCAAAATGAACTTGAAGGAAAAGTACTCGTCGGAAGTTCCGGTGGAGCAGATACTATTGTCAAATATTATGGAGTTGGAAAAACTATGAATATTGGCAATGGACTGGGTCTGCTGCCTATCAAATTTATTCCACATTGGAAATCTGATTACGCAAAAGGTTTAAATATCGACTGGGATGCACTCTTAGAGAAATTGAAATCCTATAAAGAAAAACTTGAAACAATAGTATTAAAGGAAGGAGAGTTTTTAGTTTTAAATCAATAAAAAACCCAAACATCTTAGAATGCTTGGGTTCTTGTTAACTTCAAATAATTCAGATTGTTTTGGTATGTATGCCTTTATCTTTAACGGTATATAGAATTTTTGGTTCAATCAAATCTCTGAGCCACCGAGCAGTGCTTGCGAGAAATTCAACTGTTCCAAGGATTTCCTCACTTACATTTTTAAACATATGTTCATCTGTGCGGTTATCATCCCTGAAACTAATTGTAACTTTATTGTCACGTTCAAAGTCGATTGTGACCTCCCTCTCTTGCTTTCTTGCATACTGTTCATTTAACCAAATATAAATAGAACAAGTATTTGGCTCGACCCCCTCTTCGAGGGTTAAATCCATTATTTCCCAATCGAGAATGTACTCTTTTAATTCCGTTTCCAGCAAATAAAGGAGTGTTGAGTTTTTCCGCTGAGCTATTAACTTCTGAATTTTTTTATTAATCATATAATCCAGTTTAATGGTGGACAGAAAAGACGGTACTTATCATCTACTCTGGTCACCACTAAACAATTTCAAAGAACACCATAGCACTTTTAATATTAACATAAATATATTAAATGTCAATATTCTTTCTACTTACTACTTTATACTTTATACTATCCCCATGTCTGGTCATTCCAAATGGTCACAAATCAAACGACAAAAAGGCGCAACCGATGCCAAGAAAAGCCAAATCTTCGGCAAACTTTCACGACTCATTTCAACAAATGTGAAATTGGCTCATGGAGATCGTAACGCACCATCAGTTCGAGCTGTTATAGAGAAAGCCCAAATGGCAAATATGCCGAAAGACACAATCGAGCGAGCGATCCTTAAAGCCCCTGAAACCAAAGACATGGAATACATCACCTATGAAGCATATGGCCCCGGCGGCGTTGGGATCATGGTTGAGACATTGACCGACAACCGCAATCGCACAGCACAAGAAATCAAGCATATTTTTTCAAATCATACGTTCGCACTTGCGGGCATCGGATCTGTTACCTGGGCATTCGTAAAAGAAGACGGAGAACTAAAAGCAACAACAACTATTGCCCTATCTGATAAAGATACCACCATCCTTGAAACACTAGTTGAAGAGCTAGAAGCTAATGAAGATGTACAACATGTCTACACCAATGCCGAATAATAAAATAATTTTAGGCATTGACCCAGGTTATGACCGGATTGGTGTAGCTATACTTGAAGGTAGTAAAAACTTACTTTACTCAGATTGTATTACGACAAACCCAAAAGATACTTTTTGTGATCGTCTGGTTATGCTCGGCAATGATGTTGAGAAACTTATTAAAAAATACAAACCTAAATTACTCTCGATTGAGAAACTTTTCTTTACCACCAATCAGAAAACTGCCATGCAGGTAGCTGAGGCAAGAGGGACGATTATGTATCTCGCCCGGCAAAATGGCTTGGAAATTATGGAGTTTACACCAATGGAAATCAAAGTCGCAGTTACTGGTTATGGTAAAGCATCCAAAGAAAACGTACACGATATGGTAAGAAAATTAATAGATGTTCCAATAAAAAAGACTTTCGATGATGAAATAGATGCCATAGCGATAGCACTCACCGGCGAGACATGTCAACAGTCATACAAGCGAGGTAAATAGTTTTCCACAGTATTGGTATTTTTGTCTTGCAAAGATAAACAACTTTTGTTAAAACTATCGCATACACAAAAGGTGTACTATATTCATTTTATTTTTTTGTAACAAATATGTACGAAGAAGAAGAATTGATTGGTTTGGAATTAGGAGAGGAAGAAGATCCACTAGCAGATGATATCGATTCAGATCTTGAGCCTTTAGCCGACGATGCTGTTGGCGTACCAGAAGAAGAGGAGGAAGAGGCAGGATACTAGTAAAAACACCCCATGATGGGGTGTTTTTACTAGTCTGTGACGAGTTTTATAAAACGGTGTTTGCCGATACGAATCACGAGGCTCTCAACAATTGGCATCTTGGGATCAGTGACGATAGTCTCCTTTTCGCCATTACCCATCACTATCTTGATTGCATTTTGGGTAACAAGTCTTGCAAACTCTGATTTTGATTCAATGATCCCTTTGTCTAATAGAAAATCAACGAGTGGCGTACCCCGTGTAACGATATGTTCTGGTATATGATCAGGCATTTCCTTTTTCTGAAATGTATTTATGAAAAAAGTTTCAGCACCATTCGCCTTCTGTTCACCATGATAGATAGCCACAATTTCCCGCGCTAGTCTCATTTTAAGATCCTTAGGATTTAAGTTGGTATCAGTAAGTTTTGTTTTTATCTCATCGATTTCATTAAGGGGTGTAAAAGTAGCTAGTTCAAAATAATTTGCAATTGATGCGTCCGGTATCGACATAACTTTGCCGTACATATCTTCTGGTGTATCAGTAATCGCAATATAATTATCAAGACTTTTCGACATTTTTTCTTTACCATCAGTGCCGACAAGGAGATCGCAAGCAAGAACTGCCTGCTCTGGTTGACCATTAGCTTTCATGACATCACGACCCATAAGCATGTTGAATGTTTGATCAGTGCCACCAATTTCCAAATCGCAGGTGGTATATATTCGCGCAAGTGCAAATGAGTCAATACCCTGAAGCACTGGGTAGAGCATTTCATGCATATAGAGTTCCCGACCATCATCTATCCTCTTTTGAAACATGTCCCGTTCAATAAGTCGCGCATGAGTAACATGTTTGAGTGTCCACAATAATCCCCGGAGTGTAATGGCAACGATGTTATCTGTATTATGAAGATGGGTTATTTGCATTCGCGTCTTTTCAAATAAGACGGATTTACCAATAAATGAATTTGGTGCAAATGGCACACTCATTTTTTTGTGCTCACTATCTTCTACATCAAGCGATATAGCAGTATCTTCTGATGGAGCAATGTCAGTAATACCAAAAAACCAATCAGAATTTCTGATCCAAGAAAATAATTCTGGATCAATCGTGAGAATATTGCCTACTTGATCCAAGTACGTTTGCATGTTTATTTCAACTTCCTTTTGATCCATTTCTGGTCGTATTTTATCTTTTCCGGTCGGATCACCAATTCGCGCAGTAAAATCCCCAATAAGAAAAATAACTTTACAACCCATGTCTTGGAATTTTCGCAATTTTCTAAGTACAACAGCATGACCCAAATGTATATCAGGGCGTGTAGGATCAACGCCAAATTTAATGACAACTTTTTCTGGAGTTTCTAAAATTTTCTTTTTAAACGATCCTTCTGGATCAATGAAAGAGCCCACGCCGCGGGAAAGGAGTTCATCTATTTCTTTTTCAGTTGGCTTTGCCATAGTGAGAGCCTAGCATATTTTGGCTATTTTGTCCTTATACAGTCTGCTCGTATGGTAGAATAAAGCTCTATGAAATTAACGAAAAAAGAGAGGCACTTTCTACGGAGCACAGCGCTTGTAACACTTTCTGCGGTAGTACTTATCTTATCAGCTGCTTTTATTTGGGTAGCAACACTGCAAGTCCCTGATTTCCGAGCATTTGAAGATAGAAAAATTTCAAATTCAACAAAAATATATGACAAGACCGGTCTTGTTCTACTTTATGATGTCCATCATGACTATAAACGGACAGAGATTCAACCTGAAGCCATGGGTACTAACATTAAAAATGCTACCGTCGCAATTGAAGATGCTGAATTCTACCAGCATAAAGGTATCCGCATCACTTCCATTATACGTGCTGTGCTCATAAACCTCGCCCATGGAGAATTTTCCCAAGGCGGATCGACGATTACCCAGCAAATAGTCAAAAATACACTTCTCACCAAAGAAAAGACAATTACACGCAAATTTAAAGAGTGGATTCTGGCGCTTAAACTTGAACGAACAATGACAAAGGAGGAAATACTCACGATTTATCTCAATGACAATCCGTATGGTGGCAGTATTTATGGTATTGAAGAAGCTTCAGTTACATACTTTGGTAAACACCCCATAGATCTTACCCTCGCTGAGGCAGCTTATTTGGCTGCTATACCTAAAGCCCCGAGTTATTATTCCCCTTTTGGTAAAAATCTTGATAAATTAGAGGAAAGGAAAAATCTTGTTTTGAGTCGCATGGATGACTTGCATTTTATTACACCAGAAGAGTACGCCGCAGCAAAAGCGGAAGCGGTTGTATTTTTACCACAAGAGCCTACTGGTATTAAAGCGCCACACTTTGTATTTTTTATTAAAGACTACTTAGTTCAAAAATATGGTGAAGATGTTGTTGAAAATGGAGGACTCAAAGTTGTCACAACGCTTGATTGGGATTTACAATCAAAAGCGGAAGAAATAGTTAAACGGAATGCGCTACTAAATGAGAAAAATTGGAATGCAACGAATGCTAGCATGGTTGCTATTGATGCAAAAACTGGACAAATAATTACTATGGTTGGTTCCAGAGATTATTTTGATAAAGCAATTGATGGCAATTTTAATATTGCAACAGCAAAACGTCAGCCAGGGTCTTCATTTAAACCGTTTGTGTACGCAACTGCATTTAACAAAGGCTACACTCCTAATACCGTCGTCTTTGATGTACCAACAGAATTTCAGAGCAGTTGTGATCCATATGGTAATGCCTATCCTGGACACTCTCAAAATGACTGCTACAGCCCATCAAACTATGACAACAAGTATGTTGGTCCTATCAATCTTCGAAATGCACTTGCTCAGTCTCGAAACATACCTGCTGTTAAGGTATTATATTTAGCGGGAATTAAAGATGCAATAACCGTTGCTAGAAATATGGGCATTAGTACTCTTACCGATGCTTCAGTCTATGGTCTTACACTTGTGCTCGGAGGTGGTGAGGTTAGTTTACTCGATATGACATCCGCCTACAGTACATTTGCTACAGCGGGTATTCATCATGATCCAACTGGTATTATTAGTGTCACAGATGAAGATGGTGTAACTCTTGAAACATATACTGATTCTTCAAAAACCGCGATTCCTAAAAATACTGCACTTATGATTTCTGATATCCTATCTGACAACACTGCTCGCACGCCGCTTTTTGGAGCTAATTCATTTTTGTATTTTCCTGGACACGAAGTTGCAGGCAAAACTGGTACAACTAATAATAATAAAGATGCGTGGCTCTTGGGATACACACCTGATGTTGCACTCGGTGTATGGTCTGGCAATAATGACAACAAACCGATGAAAAAAGGTTCAGCTATTGATGGACCTATGTGGAATGAATTCATGAAATTATTACTTGCTAAATATCCAAACTCTTCGTTTGAAAAGCCACTCATCAATACGGACCCATCACTAAAGCCAATACTGCGCGGGGTGTGGCAGGGAAATCAAAGTGTTGTTATAGATACTGTTTCTGGAAAACTAGCCACTGAATTAACCCCACCAGAAACGAGGAAAGAACTTGTGGTTACTGATGTTCATTCAATACTTTATTGGGTAAATAAAAATGATCCATTAGGACCCCCACCCGCTAACCCTGCTAGTGATCCAGAGTTTGATCATTTTGAAACAACTGTGCAAAACTGGTGGAATGCGAATAAATTTGCATACCCAAGCATTGCACCAAGTATGATTCCAACACTCATTGACGATGTTCATACTCTAGAACACATACCAACCGCCATACTCAATAGCCCTTCAGAAACAGTTCTCTATGGAGCAGTCAACCCTATTACTGTTGCATTGCTTTATCAAGGCTTCTATCCATTTCAAAAAATGGATATTTACGCTAATGATCAATATATAGGTACAACTTCATCACATACATATACCTTTGTACCAAATGAATTAAATACGACTAGTTCTATAAATAATCTAAAAGTTATCGTCTATGATAGCGTCTACAACCAGCAAATACTAAACTCAACCTTTAGTATTAATTAACGAATATCAATTATTGGAGATGTTTCAAACACTTCATTAATTTCTTTCAGTATAGTATCTTTTTTTAAAAAAAGTTGGCTTTTTATGATTGGTTTTATAGAAAGATATACCACATTATTAGTGATGGTAATTTGATCAATAGAAATATTTTCCGCTACTGCTTTCGATAATATAGAAGCTACCGCATCAAATGATTTCTTTTTTTTAAAAGTTTTACCTAATGATGTAAGTAATAATTCTTTAACTGTCTTCATATACTATCTATTCATGGGCATAATGAGATAACGAAATGTTGCATCTGACCCACCTTTGAGTATTAATGGTTTATTTATTCCATTAAAATTAAGTGTAATACTATCAGCACTTATTGACTGGAAACAATCAATAATATACTTATAATTAAAACTAATCGTTATAGGTTCTCCTTCTAGTGCCCCTTCAACCATAGTCTTATTTTCACCCACATCATTGTTTTTTGTTGCTAGGAAAAAAGCTTTTTGTACTGGATCAATAGTAAAAGTAATCTGATTAAACTTATCAGAGAAAATATTTGCTATTTTCAAAGCCCTTATAAAATCTTCTTTCAAAACAACGACACTAGTTGTTGTTTCTTTGGGAATAATTTGTTTATAATCAGGAAAAATTGCATCAATAATACGTGAAGTAAGATATATTCCACCATATGCTATAGCTAGTTGGTTTTTACTTGCAGTAATAGTTATATCATCATTTATTTCTTCAAAAATTCTTATTATTTCGATTATATTTTTATAAGGTATAAGAATGCCTGGAAATTCGGTATCATGGGAAATTTTTATTTTCTTTTCAGCAAGTCTAAAGGAATCAGTAGCCACAAAACTAAGTACGTCTGCGTCAGTATATATATAAATACTGGCAATTTCAGGTTTTATATCTGATATTGATGAACTATAATAAACTGATTTAATCCCTTCAATAAATTTCTTACACGAAATATGATGCTGTGCCCCCTCAACGATAGGTATTGTGGGAAAATCTTCATACGAGGCAGTCTTTATTCTAGAAAAATTATTTTTACTTGTACAGACTAAACTATCATTTTCAATAGTTAGGGTAATATTTTTTGTATCCGTTATTGTCGCTAAAAACCGTGACAACACATCACCTTTAATTGCAACAACACCTTCTTTTTCAACTGTAGCTGGAATTTCAACCTCAATACCTAAACTTAAATTAGTAGAACGTAATTTTATTGATTTTCCTGAAGCAATAAGTAATATACTTCCTAAGATAGGAAGTGATAAATTTTTCCCAGTAATTCTTTCTGCATATGTAATACCTCGTAATAATTTTTCAACTGAACATTCTAGTTTCATAGTAGTAGTATTTATTTTATATAAAATTAATTATTACTATTAGTCCTGTGGATATGTGGATTACTATATATAGTCATATATACAAGCCTATTTACCGAAATAATATTTTTTACTAACTGCGATTGTATGGTTTTATTTTTCATAACTATACTTTTTCTTTTAATTTTTTTATTTATACACAGTCTACACATTTCTATCCACACGTTATTATTATTTGAACATACCGCGTATCTGTTCAAGTTCTTGGGATAAATTTGGGTTTCTTTTTAAATCCTCTTTAATTTTTAAAAATGAATGTATAACAGTTGTGTGATCTTTGCCACCAAGTTTCTGTCCTATGAGTGGATATGAAACATTAAAATCCTCACGGAGAATATACATAATCATTTGCCTCGCGTGCACGATCTCTTTGCGTCGGGTTTTTTCATATATAGAAGATTCATCAATATTATAAAATGTGGAAATAATGTGTACTACTTCATCAATAGAAACATTTTTCTTTGGTTTGATATTATTTTTAATAAGACCTTTGACCTCACTCATTGAAATATCCTTATTTTTCAACCTTGTTTGACAAATAATAGCATTTAAACTTCCCTCGAGTTCTCGGATACTGCCGCTTATAACTGCTGCTGTATATTCTAAAACCTCATCAGAAATTTCAATTTTTTGTTCTTGCAGTTTTGTTCTGAGTATTGCTAACCTTGATTCATAATCAGGCTCAGTAATATCTACTATCATGCCAGCCGAGAATCTAGATTTTAATCGGTCTTCAAGACCGGGGATATAATTGGGATGTTTATCTGAAGAAAAAATTATTTGACGGTTACTTTCATAGAAAGTATTGAATGTATGAAATAATTCTTCTTGTGTTTTCTCCATTTTCCCTACAAATTGGATATCATCGATGATTAGCACATCGTATTTTCTATATTTTTCTTTAAAATTATTTGCTTTATTTGTTTGAAAAGAATTAATTAGGTCTGTTGCAAACTTTTCAAGGGTAATATAATGCACTTTTTTATCTGGATACTTTGTTTTAATAGCATTACCCACACCTTGAATCAGATGTGTCTTTCCTAACCCGGTACCACCATAGATGAAAAATGGGTTATAACTAGCACCAGGCTTACTAACAATAGCTTGGGCCGCTGCAAATGCTAGTTCATTGAATGAGCCAACAATAAAGCTTTCAAATATATAACGTGGGTTTAAATTATCCTCTTTATTGATATATAAGTCTTGTAAAGGTAATTCTTTGTTGATAAAAGATTTCTGCTCGATACTAACTTCCTCTTTTGGTTTAATATCATAGCGAGTAATAGTATATTCTACAGCTCTTACATTCTCTGAATATTGCATCAAGGTCTTCAGTATCAGTTTGTGGTATTTATTACAAAGCCAATCTTTAACAAATTCATTTGGTACACCAATACAAGCGGTGCCATTTTCTTGACGAGTAATTGTCGTATTTTTAAACCATGTACTATAGTTTGCTCGCGAAACTGCTTGCTCTATATCGCCTAAACATTGTTCCCAAAGTTGTTTTGTATCTTGCATAAGGTTGAAGTTAACCTATTATAGTCCCTTGTGTGGAAATGCCAACAGGGGTCAATTGGGATGTCTTTGTTGATATCATGTTAATAAGTGTATTGTCGATTTTTAGCTAGATATTGTTTTTTATTCAAATTCGCCTATACTAGCACTATGCAAACCTATAAACCTAAAAAGCGTAAGCGAGCAAAGACTCACGGCTTTCTTGTCAGAAATGAGACAAAAAATGGCAAAAATGTCCTTCTTAGGCGTCGCCGAAAGGGACGAGTGAAGCTTACTGTGTCCAAACCACGTAAATAAGCCTTACATGTTAGCCAAACAAAAGCGTATTACCAAACAAAGCTTTCCTAGAAAAGCTGATTTTCGTCTGTCAGGCAATACGCTATCTGCTACTATTACCCATTTAAATCAAGGTAAAATAGGTTTTTCAGTCGTTATATCAAAAAAGGTTGCTAAACTTGCTGTTACTAGAAATAAAGCCAGACGTCGTATTTATGCAATTCTTGAGACATATAGTACAACCACTTCCCCAATGCTTATTGTCATATATGTTAAAAAAAGCATTGAAAAGCTTACAAATCAAGAATTAAAAGAAGAAATGAAGAGATTATTTCACCAAACACCAATACACACATAACGTTCCTGTGCATTTTATGGTAAAAAAAGTTGTACTCATTGCTATTCGTGTCTATCAGAAAGTATTTTCACTTGATACTGGCATATTGCCGTGGTTGGGTTTGATTAAAACAAAGAGTTGTGTTTTTTACCCAACATGTTCTGAGTATATGTACCAAGCAATAGTTAAATATGGTATTTGGAAAGGTAGTAAGCTTGGCTTACGAAGGCTTTCTAAATGTCATCCATGGGCAAAACCTACCATTGATCCACTTCTGTAATATTCTTTCGTAATCCCTACTTTCTGCTACAATGGGGGAATGTTACTATTACTTTGGAATTTCATACTCTATAAACCCCTCCTTAATGCTTTGGTCTTTCTAACATCGATTGCTCCGGCGCACGATGTCGGTATTGCGGTCGTTCTCCTTACTATTGTCGTTAAATTGATACTTTTTCCTTTAACCAAGAAATCGATTATTAATCAGGCGAAAATGAAGAATATTGAGGGTGAAGTCGCAAAAATAAAGGCAGAAACCCCTGATAAGACAGAACAAGCTAAAAAAACCTTTGAATTGTATAAGGCAAATAAGGTCAATCCATTTTCGAGTTGTCTTGTTGTGCTTATCCAGTTCCCTATCATTATTGCGCTCTATCAGACATTCAAGAATGGACTAGATCAATATCCAGAACTTCTCTACTCTTTTGTTCATTATCCTGAACACATACGGACATTTTTCCTTGGATTTATTGATATAACCAAACACAGCTTACTCTTAGCTATTTTGGCTGGCGTAACACAGTTTATACAGGCTCACCTCTCGTTTTCATCAACTGCGCCAAGCGTCCCAGTAAGCAAGGATGCTTCGTTTAGTGCTCAACTGGGGCAAAGCATGCAATTTCAAATAAAGTATCTCCTGCCGCCATTTATAGCCTTTATTGGCTATACCGTGTCAGCAGCTATCGTACTGTATTGGGTAACTAGCAACATAGTAAGTATTATTCAGGAAGTTATCATTAGAAAAAAAGCTGGTTTATTAGACACCAAAGCACTTTTTAAGTTTAGAAATAAATGAAAGATGAAACTAAAAAATTATTGGATGATCTCATACTGAAAAGTGGTTTTGATGTTGTTAAAACTGAAGTGATTCTTGATGAGACTGGTTCGTACTATTGGTATCACATTGAAACTAGTGAGCCGAAATATTTGATTGGTCATAACGGAGAAACACTACAAGCGCTTAATCATATTGCAAGAAGAATGCTTGAAACAATAGAGACTGTAGATGACAAAACCATACTGATCGATGTCAATAACTACCAAAAGACCAGAGTAGATAATTTAAAAACAATAGCTCATATGATGGCTGAGCGAGCGATATTTTTCAAATCTAGCGTTGAGATTGACCCAATGTCTGCTTTTGAACGGAAAATCATCCATACTTTTTTAGAGAATAAGAACGACATTAAAACAGAATCAACAGGCATTGGTCGTGACCGACGAGTAGTCATCAAATATATAGGGAACATCTAAATAATTGCGAATTTACAACTACAAATTACGAATGCATACTGTATTTCAATTCGTCATTCGTAATTTTTAATTACAACTAAAATAAGACGATTATTTTCTTCTTGTGGGGCGTAGGTCCTCATCGAGAATAATCGTTTTTTTATTTTAGTTGAATTGATAGCTCCAAAGTGATCCATCGATTTTGTTGGTGAAATATATAAATTTTTCAGATGGATCAGT